>NZ_JBEXCW010000078.1:0-38627 GCF_040605435.1 Streptomyces sp. NPDC005574 | reverse complement strand
GGTGTGCTGCTGCCGTTCTTCTCCTTCATGACGTTCCTCATCGCGGTCCCGACCGGCGTGAAGTTCTTCAACTGGATCGGCACCATGTGGAAGGGTTCACTGAGCTTCGAGACCCCGATGCTCTGGGCGACCGGCTTCCTGATCACCTTCACCTTCGGTGGTCTGACCGGTGTCATCCTGGCCTCGCCGCCGATGGACTTCCACGTGTCCGACTCGTACTTCGTGGTGGCGCACTTCCACTACGTGGTCTTCGGCACCGTCGTCTTCGCGATGTTCTCCGGCTTCCACTTCTGGTGGCCGAAGATGACCGGCAAGATGCTCGACGAGCGCCTCGGCAAGATCACCTTCTGGACGCTGTTCGTCGGCTTCCACGGCACGTTCCTGGTCCAGCACTGGCTGGGCGCCGAGGGCATGCCCCGCCGGTACGCGGACTACCTCGCGGCCGACGGCTTCACCACCCTGAACACGATCTCGACGATCAGCTCCTTCCTGCTCGGCCTGTCGATCCTGCCGTTCCTCTACAACGTGTGGAAGACGGCCAAGTACGGCAAGCCGGTCGGCGTCGACGACCCGTGGGGCTACGGCCGCTCGCTGGAGTGGGCGACCTCCTGCCCGCCCCCGCGGCACAACTTCCTCACCCTGCCGCGGATCCGCAGCGAGTCCCCGGCGTTCGACCTGCACCACCCCGAGATCGCCGCTCTCGACCAGCTCGAGAACGTCGGTCACGGTGAGAAGGCCCTCTCCGGCGGCAAGGAGTCCGGCAAGTGAAAATCCAGGGATGGATGTTCATCTGGCTGAGCGCTTTCGTGCTCGTCATGGCGATCGTCTACGGCGTGTGGTCGAAGGAGCCGGCCGGCACCACGGCCCTCTTCCTGGCCTTCGGCCTGTGCATCATGATCGGCTTCTACCTGGGCTTCACCGCCCGGCGGGTCGACGCGGGTGCCCAGGACAACAAGGAAGCGGACGTCGCGGACGACGCCGGCGAGGTCGGGTTCTTCAGCCCGCACAGCTGGCAGCCGCTCTCCCTGGCGATCGGCGGAGCTCTCGCCTTCCTGTCGATCGCGATCGGCTGGTGGCTGCTGTACTTCTCGGCGCCGCTGGTCATGATCGGCCTGTGGGGCTGGGTCTTCGAGTACTACCGCGGTGAGAACCGCACCCAGTAGCACGCACCGAGCGCTCCAGGAGCCCGGACACTCCGTCAGGAGGGTCCGGGCTCCTGCTTTTGCCGCAATGCGCATCCCCCGTCCGTGTCACCCAGCGCGCCGCCGTTGACGAGGGTTCCTACGTTGGGCTCATGAGCCACTCTGACACCTCCCAAGGCGCGACAGCCGGTGCCGAGAGGCCGGCCGTGCTCAGCCCTTCGGGCCCCCACGTGCTCCGCCTCTCGACCCCGGCGCGCCCGCGCACCCGCACCGTCCTCGGCTGCACGGTGCTGGCCCTCGCCCTCGGCGCGGGCGTCAGCGCCTGCGGCAGCGACGGCAACCCGCTGTCCGCGGCCCCCTACGACGCGGCGGACCAGATCTCCTTCAACGGCCCCACGGGCGACGGCAAGAAGGCCGACCCGGACAAGCCCCTGGAGGTGACCTCCGACGACTCCGACGGGCGTCTCACGGACGTCACGGCCGTGGACGCGACCGGACGCTACGTCGTCGGTGAACTCTCCGCCGACGGCAGCCGCTGGCACAGCACCTCTCCACTGGCCGCCGACGCCCACTACACCGTGCGCGTCAGCACCGAGGACGAGGACGGGGCGCCCGGCCGCAAGGTCCTCACCTTCGACACCAGCAAGCCCACCAGCAGCAAGCGGCTGACCGTGACGTTCGGCCCCAAGTCCGGCACCTACGGCGTCGGCCAGCCGGTCACCGCCGAACTGAACAAGCCGGTCAGGGACAAGGTGCAGCGCTCGATAGTCGAGCGCGCCCTCAGGGTGGACTCCACACCCGCCGTACAGGGCGCGTGGCACTGGGTGGACGACAAGACACTGCACTACCGGCCCAAGGAGTACTGGCCCGCCCACGCCACCCTCCAGGTGCACAGCGACCTGGACGGCGTGAAGATCAGCGACCGGCTGCGGGGCGGCCCGGCCAAGCCCGTCAAGCTCACCACGGGCGACCGGGTGATCGCCGTCACGGACGCCTCGGCGCACTCGATGAAGTTCTACAAGAACGGCGAGGTGATCAACGAGATCCCGGTCACCACGGGCAAGCCCGGCTTCGACACCCGCAACGGCGTCAAGGTCGTCCTGGGCAAGGAGTACTTCGTACGGATGCGCGGCACCACGGTCGGTATCGCCGAGGGTTCCGCCGACTCCTACGACCTGCCGGTCTACTACGCCACCCGCGTCACCTGGAGCGGCGAGTACGTGCACGCCGCCCCCTGGTCCGTCGGCTCCCAGGGCTACGCCAACGTCAGCCACGGCTGCACCGGCATGAGCACCAGCAACGCCGAGTGGTTCTTCGACCACGTCCGCGAGGGCGACGTCGTCCAGGTCGTCAACTCCGACGGCGACACCATGGAGCCGTTCGGCAACGGCTTCGGGGACTGGAACCTCGACTGGAAGACGTGGCGCACCGGCAGTGCCCTGGTCGCCGGCACGCCCGACGCGCCGAGCGCGGCGGAGCAGGCCCGGCTGAGGCCGCAGAGCGTCTGATCGGTGTCAGGGGCCACGGACCTCGGGGGCGAGGCCGTAGCGGGCGCTCAGGCGCTCAGAGCGCGCTGCTGACGCAACAGGGAGGCCAGGGCGCCCGCGAACTCCACCGGGTCCACCGGCAGGGTCACCGCGGCGTCCGCACGGCTCCAGGTGGCCAGCCAGGCGTCCTGCGGCCGGCCGATCAGCAGCAGCACCGGCGGGCAGCGGAAGACCTCGTCCTTGAGCTGCCGGCACAGGCCCATGCCGCCCATCGGCGCGGCCTCGCCGTCCAGCACGCAGACGTCGATCCCGCCCTTGTCCAGTTCGCTGACGACGGCGGCCTGCGTCGCGCACTCCACGAACTCCACCACGGGAGCGTCGGGGGCGGGCCGTCGCCCGGTGGCGAGCCGCACTTGTTCACGGGTGGTGGAGTTGTCGCTGTAGACCAGCACCGTGGCGGTCGGCCGCATGTTTCCTCCGGGACGTCAGCGTCGTACGGACAGAACCGATGCGGCGGATGCTACTCCCTCGCCCACCCCGCCAACACCGGTTCGGACACCCCTTCACTGGGCCATACGGGCACTGCACACGCTGCGGACACTCCGAACGGCACCCCCCGGAGTGAGGGCGGGATAAGGGACCGACATAATGTCGGCGTGGCGACAGCAACGACAGTAGATACCGGGCACGCGCACCCGTCGGTCAACCGGCCGAACCTCACCAGCGTCGGAACCATCATCTGGCTGAGTTCCGAGCTGATGTTCTTCGCGGCCCTTTTCGCGATGTACTTCACCCTGCGATCGGTGACGGGGCCCGATCACTGGAAGGAGATGGCGGACTCCCTCAACGTCCCCTTCTCGTCGGTGAACACCACCGTCCTGGTGCTCTCCTCACTCACCTGCCAGCTCGGCGTGTTCGCCGCCGAGCGCGGTGACGTGAAGAGGCTCCGGGGCTGGTTCATCGTCACCTTCGTGATGGGCGCCATCTTCATCGGCGGTCAGATCTTCGAGTACACGGAGCTGGTGAAGAAGGACGGGCTCTCGCTCTCCTCCGATCCGTACGGCTCGGTGTTCTACCTGACCACCGGTTTCCACGGCCTGCACGTGACGGGCGGCCTCATCGCCTTCCTGTTCGTCCTCGGACGCACCTACGCGGCCAAGAGGTTCACCCACGAGCAGGCGACCGCCGCGATCGTCGTGTCCTACTACTGGCACTTCGTCGACGTCGTCTGGATCGGCCTCTTCGCCACGATCTACCTGATCAAGTAGTCGCGGCCGTACCCGCACTTATCCAGAAGCATCGACGCAGAAGATCCTGACACCGGGGTAATCCGTGAAAAAGCTCTCCGCACGACGACGCCATCCGCTGGCGGCGCTCGTCGTCCTACTCCTCGCGCTGGCATGCACCGGGGGGCTGTACGCCGCGTTCGCACCCGCGAGCAAGGCGCAAGCCGACGAGACAGCCCAGTCCCTCACCATCGAGGAGGGCAAGAAGCTCTATTCGGTCGGCTGCGCCAGCTGCCACGGCACCGGCGGTCAGGGCACCTCTGACGGTCCGAGCCTCGTGGGTGTGGGCGCCGCGGCCGTCGACTTCCAGGTCGGCACCGGCCGTATGCCGGCCCAGCAGCCCGGCGCGCAGATCCCGAAGAAGAAGGTCATCTACTCGCAGGCCGAGATCGACCAGCTGGCCGCGTACATCGCGTCGCTGGGTGCCGGTCCGTCCGTTCCGACCAAGGCGCAGTTCGGCCCCGACGGAGCCGACGTCGCCAAGGGCGGCGAGCTGTTCCGCACCAACTGCGCCCAGTGCCACAACTTCACCGGCAAGGGCGGCGCCCTGACGCACGGCAAGTTCGCACCGAACCTCGACGGAGTCGACCCGAAGCACATCTACGAGGCCATGCAGACCGGCCCGCAGAACATGCCTTCCTTCCCCGACACCACACTGTCGGAGCAGAACAAGAAGGACATCATCGCGTACCTGAACCAGGTCAACGGTGACAACACCGAGAGCCCCGGCGGTCTTGAGCTGGGTGGACTCGGTCCGGTCACCGAGGGTCTGTTCGGTTGGGTCTTCGGACTCGGCGCGCTGATCGCGGTCGCCGTCTGGGTCGCCGCTCGGACCGCAAAGGCCAAGAAGTCATGAGTAGCCAAGACATTCCAGAAGAGAACCTGCCCGCTGAGCAGGCCGCGCACGACCACGGGCACGGCGCGGTGGCCGTCGCGGACGACCGCCACCCGTTCGCCGACCCCGGTCTGCCGCCCCACGAGCACCGGGTCCAGGACATCGACGAGCGGGCCGCCAAGCGGTCCGAGCGCGTGGTGGCGTTCCTGTTCACCCTGTCGATGCTGGCGACGGTCGGCTTCATCGTCTCCTACGTGGCGATCCCGGCCGACAAGGCGATCTACGTCTTCCCGATCGGCAAGGTCAGCGCGCTGAACTTCGCGCTGGGCCTGACCCTCGGGCTCGCCCTGTTCACCATCGGCGCGGGGGCGGTCCACTGGGCCCGCACCCTGATGTCCGACGCGGAGATCGCCGACGAGCGGCACGCGATCGAGGCGCCCCCGGAGGTCAAGGCCAAGGTCCTGGCCGACTTCAAGCAGGGTGCCAAGGAGTCCGCGCTCGGCCGCCGCAAGCTGATCCGCAACACGATGTTCGGCGCGCTGGCCCTGTTCCCGCTCTCCGGCGTCATGCTGCTGCGCGACCTCGGTACGCTGCCGGGCACCAAGCTCCGCCACACCCTGTGGTCCAAGGGCAAGCTGCTGGTCAACATGAACACGAACGAGCCGCTGCGCGCCTCCGACGTGGTGACCGGCTCGCTCACCTTCGTCAAGCCCGAGGGCCTGGAGGAGGACGCCGAGGATTTCCAGACCGAGATCGCCAAGGCGGCCGTGATGATCGTCCGGCTGCAGCCGGACAACATCAAGGACAAGCGCGAGCTCGAGTGGTCGCACGAGGGCATCGTCGCGTACTCGAAGATCTGCACCCACGTGGGCTGCCCGATCTCCCTGTACGAGCAGCAGACGCACCACGTCCTGTGCCCCTGCCACCAGTCCACCTTCGACCTGTCCGACGGTGCCCGGGTGATCTTCGGTCCCGCCGGTCACGCCCTGCCGCAGCTGCGTATCGGCGTGAACGACCAGGGCTACCTCGAGGCGCTCGGCGACTTCGAGGAGCCTGTCGGTCCTGCATTCTGGGAGCGCGGATGAGTACTACACCCGGCAACACGAACCCCTCCGCCACGACCGGCTCGGCCAGCGGCTCGCGCGGCAAGGCACCGGCCGGCGAGCGGGTGGCCGACTGGGCGGACGGACGCCTCGGGATCTACTCCCTGGCCAAGTCCAACATGCGCAAGATCTTCCCCGACCACTGGTCGTTCATGCTGGGCGAGGTCTGCCTCTACAGCTTCATCATCATCATCCTCACGGGTGTGTACCTGACGCTGTTCTTCCACCCGTCGATGAACGAGGTGGAGTACCACGGCAGCTACGTCCCGCTGCAGGGACAGCTGATGTCCGAGGCGTTCAACTCGACCATGCACATCTCCTTCGACGTGCGCGGTGGTCTGCTGATCCGGCAGATCCACCACTGGGCGGCGCTGATCTTCCTCGCCGGCATGTTCGTGCACATGATGCGTGTGTTCTTCACGGGCGCGTTCCGCAAGCCGCGTGAGGTCAACTGGCTGTTCGGCTTCCTGCTGTTCGTCCTGGGCATGTTCACCGGCTTCACCGGTTACTCGCTCCCGGACGACCTGCTCTCCGGCACCGGTGTCCGCTTCATGGAGGGCGCGATCCTGTCCGTGCCGATCGTCGGCACGTACCTGTCGTTCTTCCTCTTCGGCGGCGAGTTCCCGGGCGGCGACTTCGTGGCCCGCTTCTACTCGATCCACATCCTGCTGCTGCCGGGCATCATGCTCGGTCTGGTGGTCGGCCACCTGATCCTGGTCTTCTACCACAAGCACACGCAGTTCGCGGGTCCCGGAAAGACGAACAACAACGTCGTCGGCATGCCGCTGCTGCCGGTCTACATGGCCAAGGCCGGAGGCTTCTTCTTCCTGGTCTTCGGTGTCATCGCGGCCATCGCGGCGATCGCCTCGATCAACCCGATCTGGGCCATGGGCCCCTACCGGCCGGACATGGTCTCCACGGGCGCCCAGCCCGACTGGTACATGGGCTTCTCCGAGGGCCTGATCCGTGTGATGCCGGGCTGGGAGATCAACTTCTGGGGTCACACGCTCGTGCTGGGCGTGTTCATCCCGCTGGTGATCTTCCCGCTGGTCCTGGTCGCGATCGCGGTGTACCCGTTCATCGAGTCCTGGGTCACCGGCGACAAGCGCGAGCACCACATCCTGGACCGCCCGCGCAACGTCCCCACCCGGACGGCGTTCGGTGTGGCCTGGATGACCTGGTACTTCGTCCTGCTGATCGGTGGCGGCAACGACATCATCGCCACCCACTTCCACCTGTCGATCAACGCCATCACCTGGTTCGTCCGGGTCGCGTTCTTCGTGGCGCCGGTCATCGCGTTCGTCATCACCAAGCGCGTCTGCCTCGGCCTCCAGCGCCGCGACAAGGACAAGGTGCTGCACGGCCGCGAGTCGGGCATCATCAAGCGCCTGCCGCACGGTGAGTTCATCGAGGTGCACGAGCCGCTCAGCCAGGAGCAGCTGCACACCCTCACCGCGCACGAGCAGTACAAGCCGGCCGAGATCGGCGCGACGGTCGACGCGAACGGTGTCGAGCGGAAGGTGAAGGGACCCGAGAAGCTGCGCGCCAAGCTGAGCGAGGCGTACTACGGCGACGAGTCCCAGATCCCCAAGCCCACCGTCGAGGAGTACAAGGAGATCACGAGCGGCCACGGCCACCACTGATCGCTGCGCACGCCACTGAGGGGCCCTCGTCCGGTGTTCGGACGGGGGCCCTTCGCCGTGCCCTGGGCTGGATAGGGTGGTCCCGTTGAGATCCGCGTCCCGAGGTACGGGACCGACCCAGGAGCGGCTGATGAGCGCTGTGACCCCCGCTGGAGGCGACACCACGGCGGGCCGTTCCTGGCCCGAGGTACTGAGCGCGCTGCTCGGCGGCCGGGACCTGAGCGCCGGCGACACGGCGTGGGCGATGGACCGCTTCATGAGCGGCGAGGCCTCGGACGCGCAGATCGCGGGCTTCATGGTGGCGCTGCGGGCCAAGGGCGAGACGGTCGAGGAGATCAACGGCCTCGTCGAGGCGATGTACGCGCACGCGCAGCCGCTGGACATCCCCGGGCCGGCCGTCGACATCGTCGGTACCGGCGGCGACCGGGCCAGGACGGTCAACATCTCGACGATGTCCGCCGTGGTGATCGCGGGCACCGGCGCGAAGGTGGTCAAGCACGGCAACCGGGCGTCGTCGTCGGCGAGCGGCTCCTCCGACGTGCTGGAGAAGCTCGGCATCAACCTGGACCTGTCGCCGGAGGGCGTGGCGCGGGTGGCGGAGGAGGCTGGGATCACCTTCTGCTTCGCGGCCAAGTTCCACCCGTCGATGCGGTTCGTCGGAGGCGTCCGGCGCGACCTCGGCATCCCGACCTCGTTCAACCTGCTCGGTCCGCTGACCAACCCGGCCCGGGTCACGGCCTCGGCGATCGGCTGCTTCGACACCCGGATGGCCGGTCTGATCGCCGGCGTCCTGGCCGAACGCGGCTCGTCCGCGCTTGTGTTCCGCGGCGACGACGGCCTCGACGAGCTGACGACCACGGCCACCTCCCGGGTGTGGACCGTCCGCGACGGCAAGGTGACCGAGGGGGCCTTCGACCCGCGTGACGTCGGCCTCGAACTCGTCCCGGTGGAGGCGCTGCGCGGCGCCGACGCGTCGTACAACGCGGAGGTCGCACGGCGGCTCCTCGACGGCGAGACCGGGCCCGTGCGCGACGCGGTCCTGTTGAACTCGGCGGCGGCACTGGTGGCCCTGGAGCCGACCGGGGCGCCGCTGACCGAGCAGATCCGCGCCGGGCTGGGCAGGGCGGCCGAGTCGATCGACTCCGGCGCGGCCAAGCGGACCCTGGAGCGCTGGGTGGCGGCCAGCAACGCGTAGCCGGGCGGCGTCCCGCGATCCGGACAGGGGTTGCGGGACGCCGATCACCTCCCGTACGTTCGTGCGCAGGTCATGAGTGACAGTCATGAGGCCCCGGCCGACTGTCCGGCAACCCTCCGTCCGTGGCGGGGTGCCCCGGGTGAAGACCAGGCCGCAGGCAGCGAGGTCTGCGGCAAGCGCGGACCCCTCCCACTCCTTCGAGTGGACGAAGCCCAGGGGTCCTGGTCTCGAGGGAGTCCCCCGTGAGCAAGCGAATGCGATAGGGCCGCAGAGCCCCGCCTCCGCATCCCCTTCTCCAGCCTTTTCCCGCGCCGGGCCGTGTCGTGCCCGCGCGGTGATTCCGCCGCCTCTCACGGGAGTTCGCCATGTCCGTCTCCACCGTTGCCGCCGCCCGGTCGCTTTGTGCCCCGCTGCCCGTTCTGGGCGCGGACGTCACCGTCCCGCTCGTCACGGGCGGCGAGGTCACCTACGCCGCGCTCGACTACGCGGCCAGCGCCCCCGCCCTCCAGCGGGTCTGGGACGACGTCGCCGCGTACGCCCCGTACTACGGCAGCGTGCACCGCGGTGCCGGATACCTCTCGCAGCTGTCGACCGACCTGTTCGAGAACGCCCGGGTGACGGTCGCCGAGTTCCTCGACTGCCGCACCGACGACCAGCTGATCTTCACGCGGTCCACCACCGACTCCCTCAACCTGCTCGCCGCCGCGCTCCCGGCTGGCTGCCAGGTCTTCGTCTTCGAGACCGAGCACCACGCCTCGCTGCTGCCCTGGAAGGACGCCCGGGTCACCTACCTCGACGCCCCGCGCACCCCGCGCCAGGCCGTCGAGACCCTGGAGCGCGCCCTCGCCGCCCGCGACCCGCGGGGCCCGGCCCTGGTCTGCGTCACCGGCGCCTCGAACGTCACCGGCGAGCTGTGGCCCGTACGGGAGCTGGCGGCCGCCGCGCACGCCCACGGGGCCCGGATCGTGCTGGACGCCGCCCAGCTGGCCCCGCACCACCCGGTGTCGGTGCGGGAGCTGGACGTCGACTGGGTCGCCTTCTCCGGCCACAAGCTGTACGCGCCGTTCGGCTCCGGGGTGCTGGCCGGCCGCGCCGACTGGCTGCGGGAGGCCGACCCGTACCTCGCGGGCGGCGGCGCCAGCCGCAAGGTCACCCGGCGCGAGGACGGGGGAGTGGACGTCGAGTGGCACGACACCGCCGCCCGCCACGAGGCCGGCTCGCCCAACGTCATCGGCGTCCACTCCATCGCCTCCGCCTGCAAGGCCCTCACCGAGGCCGGCTTCGACAACCTGGTCGCCCGGGAGCGGCAGCTGATCGACACCGTCCGCGCCGGCCTCGCCGAGGTGCCCGAGGTGCGGGTGCTGTCGCTGTTCGGGGACGACGCCCCACGCGTCGGCGTGATCTCGTTCGTCGTCGAGGGCTGGAACAGCTCGCACTTCGCCGCGGCGCTCTCGGCCGAGTACGGCATCGGTGTCCGCGACGGCCTGTTCTGCGCCCACCCCCTGGTCCGCACCCTGCTGGGCGGCGACCCCGGGACCCAGGGCGAGTGCGGCGCCCCCGAGGCGGCGCCGGGCGAGAAGTCCCTCAACGCGATCCGGGTGAGCTTCGGCGCGGGGACCCCCGACGAGCATGTGGAGCGGTTCGTGGGCGCCGTACGGGAACTGGTGCGGGACGGCGCCCGGTGGCAGTACCGCACGGAGGGCGGCCGCTGCGTCCCGGCGGTGTGAGGGCCCTCGCGGCGGTGCCCGGAGGCGGTGTCTCAGGCGGTCAGGAGTCCAGCCCGATCGCGAACGCCGCCTCCAGGTCGTGCTGCGAGTAGGTGCGGAACGCGACGTGCGTGTCCGTGCCCTCGACCCCGGGGATCTTGCTGATCCGCCCGGGGATGACCTCCGCGAGGTCCTCGTGCCGCGCGACCCGGACCATGGCGATCAGGTCGTAGGTGCCGGTGACCGAGAAGACCTCGCTGACGGACTCCAGGGCGGCGATCGACTCCGCGATCTCGGGAATCCGGTCCACGCTTGTCTTGATGAGGACGATCGCGGTGATCACGGCTGGTTCTCTCCCTCGGGGGCCGGAGCTGGGGCGGAGTTCACTCTAGTGGTACGGCCGAAACGCACCCACGCGTAGCAGAAGCCCGCCGCGAACCCCACCAGGTGCGCCAGGTAGGCGACGCCCGGCCCCTGGGGCGCCCGCCCCGCCGCCAGCCACTGCAGGGCCGCCCAGAAGGGCAGCACGACCCAGGCGGGGAAGCGCAGCGGCAGGAAGAACAGGAACGGCAGCAGGCTGGTCACCCGCGCTCCGGGGAACAGGTACAGACACGCCCCGAGGACGGCGGAGATCGCCCCGGAGGCGCCGACCAGGGACTGGGTGGAGCCGGCGTTGGCGGCCGCGTAGCCCAGCAGCGCCAGGCAGCCGCAGCCGACGTAGAAGAGGGCGAAGCGCAGGCGCCCCATGCGTTCCTCGGTCAGCGCGCCGAAGACGTGCAGGAAGAGCATGTTGCCCAGCAGGTGCACCCAGCTGCCGTGCACGAACAGGGCCGTGGCGGGGGTGAGGACGGCCCTGGGGGAACCCTCGAACAGTTCTGCGGGGACCACGCCCCAGCGGTGGAAGTAGGCCCGCTGCGCGGCGAGCAGCCCGTCGCCCGAGCCGTAGGCGGGGTCGAGGCCGGAGGCCGGGCCGATCACGAACAGCAGGCAGCAGGCGGTGATCAGGCCGTACGTCACCGGTGCGGGCGACGTCCGGACCCTGCCGACCGTTCTGCCGACCGCCGTGCTCCAGTTGCCGATCATGGACACAGAGCATGACGTAAGCGGACCGAACCGCCCAGACCGCCTCGCCGCCGTGGACGGACGGGCGGCGGGTCCCCGCCAGGCCGTAGGGTTACGAGCCACACGCACCGGGGAATCCGGCGCGTCACGGACACCAGAAGGAAAGCGGACGCCCACGATGACGGTTCCCCTGCCGACCGACGCCACCCGGTGGCGTTGCACCCTCTGCGGCAACCTCACCCGCTTCGACGTGACGCGCTCGTCGAAGGTCGTCGAGTACGTCCACCTCGACCTCGCGGGTGAGCCGAAGGTCGAGGAGCGCGAGACGCTCAGTGAGACCATCGAGTCGGTGCGCTGCCGCTGGTGCAACGCGGTGGATCAGGTGGAACTCGTGGACAGGCCGGGTGCCGGCTCCTGACGGGAGCGGGTCCCGCACAGGTATTGGGGTTGACGGATGGTGGAGACCACGGACGGGGAGCCGGGCGACGGCGCCGCCGAGGTGCTCGACCGTCCGCTGCCCGACGGCGTGCGCCGCAGGGTCGTGCAGATCGTGTCGGACGGCTTCGGCGGCCTGACCGTAGGCGAACTGCCCGCACAGCTCAGACAGTACGCCCGGTTCGCGCCCAACCGGCGGGCCAAGTTCGCCGGGAACGCGATGGCGGCCGCCCTGGAGACCGATCCGCTGTTCCGGCAGCGCATCGGGGAGAAGTTCCGGGAGACCCAGCCGGAGCTGTCCGCGGCGCTGGACTCCGGTGCGCCGCCGCCGGCCGCGGACCCGCTGGACGTGGCGGCCGCGGCCTACGTGCTGCGCCCCACCGGCTGGGTGAAGCTGGTGACCGCGGCCGGCGAGGAGGCCCTGCGGGCGGACGCCGAGCGGGCCGGCGAGGAGAGCCGGGCGGAGCTGGCGCGGCTGCGCGAGGAGCTCGCCCAGGCCCGTGAGCAGACCCGGACCGACACCGAGCGGCTGCGGACCGAGCTGGACACGGCGAAGAAGGAAGCGGAATCGCTGCACCGCAAGCTGCGCGCGGCCCTCAGCGACGTCAAGCGGGGCCAGGCGGCCCTGCGCAAGCTCCAGAGCGAGACCGAGACGGCCCGCGCCGAGGGGCAGACCCAGGTGTCCGCCGCCGAGAGCGAGAGCCGGCGGCTCAAGGCGCGGCTCGGCGAGGCCGAGGCGGCCCTGGAGGCGACCCGCCGGGCGGCCAGGGAGGGGCGCAGCGTCGAGGACATGCGGGTCCGGCTGCTGCTCGACACCGTGCTCGACGCGGCCCAGGGGCTGCGACGCGAACTGGCGTTGCCGCCCGTGTCCGTGCGGCCGGCGGAGACCGTCGACGCGGTCGAACCGGGACGAATGACCCCGAAGGACATCGCCGCGCGCGCTCTGTCCGAGAACGACCCCGCGATCCTGGACCAGTTGCTGGCGCTGCCGCAGGCGCATCTCGTGGTCGACGGCTACAACGTCACCAAGACCGGCTATCCCCAGATGCCCCTGGAGAAGCAGCGGTTGCGGCTGCTCGGGCAGCTCTCGCAGCTCGCCGCGCAGACCGGGGCCGAGGCGACCTGCGTCTTCGACGGGGCCGAGCTGGCCGCGCCGGTCCTGCTCGCGCCGCCGCGGGGGGTGCGGGTGCTGTTCTCCAAACCCGGTGTGACGGCCGACGAGTTGATCCGTCAACTGGTGCGCGCGGAGCCGCCCGGGCGTCCGGTCATCGTGGTCTCCACCGACCGCGAAGTGGCCGACGGGGTGGCGCGGGCGGGGGCCCGGCCGGTGGCCTCCGTGGTCCTCCTGAAGCGGTTCTCCCGGGCCTGAGAAGGCCCGGCACCCGCGTGGACCGAACTGCCCTGTAGGTCCCGCACATCACGTACGCACCAACCGCAACGTACGGCGGCAATGACCGAATTGACGGTACTTGCACGCAACGTAGTGTCAGTTGCGCATCACTGCACGTGAGTTGTTTGTGAAGATTGCAGACTGTGACAAACATTTTTCACGTGAGGATTTGAACTGATCACAAGAAGGTCACTAGGGTCTGGGCTCGAACCCCCGCTCGGGTGATCACTCATTCGGAGTGACGGCGGAGGGGCACCGCCCGCCGGCGTCTCGGTAGGCGGCTGGAGGAAGAAGGAGCTCGCCTTCGTGGCGTCCCACCGTCGACCCAAGCAGCCGAGCCGCACCCGTGTGACCGTGCTCACCACCGCCGCCGCCGCGGCCGTCGTCCTCAGCGCCAACGCCGCCAACGCGGCACCGAGCGAGAAGCCGAGCAAGGGCGACGTCAAGGCGAAGGTCGACAAGCTCTACGAAGAGGCGGAGCAGGCCACCGAGAAGTACAACGGGGCCCAGGAGAAGCAGGAGAAGCTCCAGAAGGAGATCTCCACCATCCAGGACAACGTGGCCCGCGGCCAGGAAGAGCTCAACGAGCTGCGCGACAGCATCGGCCTGGCGGCCGCCGCCCAGTACCGCACCGGCTCGATCGACTCCTCCGTCCAGCTGTTCCTGTCGGCCGACCCGGACGACTACCTCGACAAGGCCTCCACGCTCGACCAGTTGAGCGGCCAGCAGGTCGAGGCGCTGAAGAAGATCCAGGAGAAGCAGCGCGAACTCGCGCAGGAGCGCGCCGAAGCCTCCGACAAGCTCAAGGACCTCGCCTCCACCCGCACGGAACTGGGCAAGAAGAAGCAGGAAGTCCAGACCAAGCTCGCCGACGCGCGCAAACTCCTGAACACCCTGACGGCCGCGGAGCAGGCGGCGCTCAACGCCGCCGACGCCCGCGCCAGCCGCTCCGCCACCGAGCGGGTCGACCTCGGCAACGACGGCTCCGCCTCCAACCGGGCCGCCGCCGCCTTCGCCGCCGGACAGAGCAAGATCGGCACGCCGTACGTCTACGGCGCGTCCGGCCCCTCCTCCTTCGACTGCTCGGGCTTCACCTCCTGGGCCTACGCCCAGGCCGGCGTCACCATCCCGCGCACCTCGCAGGCCCAGGCCAACGCCGGCACGCGCATCTACAACCAGAGCGACCTCAAGGTCGGCGACCTGGTCATCTTCTACGGCGACATGCACCACGTCGGCCTCTACGCCGGCAACGGCCAGGTGCTGCACGCCCCGCGCACCGGAACCGTCGTGCGCTACGAGTCGATCGGCAACATGCCGTTCCAGTTCGGCGTCCGTATCTGACTCCGGCTCCCGCCCGAACGGGCGAATTGCCGTCACCGCCGCTGACCCCGCGCCCCGCCCATGACCTGCGTCATAGGCGGGGTGTCACGTTGTGTGCCCGCGCGGGTCGTTGGTGACCGCCCGGTCACGGGGCTACTGTCTGCCGCGTTTCCCCACGCCGGAGCGCCGCTCCGGTCCCGGGGAGCAGTCCGTGTCCGCCAGCGGAAGGAGTGCGGCTTCCCGTGGGGTTCCATCGCCGCCTTGTACCGTCCGGGTTCGACCGGGGCGCCAGTACCGCCCTGTGCGTCCTGTCCGCCGCAGCCGCCGCTCTCGGCGCCGTACCGGCTGCGGCCGCGCCGCACGACGACACCCGTGCCGAGGTGGACCGCCTCTACGAGGCGGCCGAGCAGGCCACCGAGGCCTACAACAAGGCCGACGAGCAGGCCGATTCACTGCGCGAGCGGGTGAGCGACGCGCAGGACCGCATCGCGCGGCAGCAGGAGCGCGTCAACACCATGCGGGAGGCGCTCGGTTCACTGGCCGGCGCGCAGTACCGCTCCGGTGGCCTCGACCCCTCGCTCGCGCTGCTGTTCTCCGACGACCCGGACGACTATCTCGACAAGGCCGCCGCGCTCGAACGGATCACCGGCCGCCAGGCCGGCGAACTCAGGGAACTCCAGTCGGCGATGCGTGAACTCGCCCAGGAGCGCGCGGAGGCGACCGGCGAACTCGCCGATCTGGAGCGCAGCCGCAAGGCCGTCGCCACCCACAAGCGGACCGTGGAGAAGAAGCTCGCCAGGGCCCGGCAGCTGGTCGACTCGCTGCCGTCCGGGGAGCGCGCGGCCTACGACCGGGCCTCCCGCTGGGGGCGTTCCGAACTGCCCGACCCCACCGGCGCGGGCGCGCCCTCCGCCCGGGCGGCCGCCGCGGTCGCCGCCGCCCGCTCCGTGCTCGGCAGGCCGTACGTCTGGGGCGCGACCGGGCCCTCCGGCTTCGACTGCTCGGGCCTGATGCAGTGGTCCTACGCGCAGGCCGGCGTCTCCCTGCCCCGCACCTCGCAGTCCCAGCGCTACGCGGGCCGGCAGATCCCGCTCTCCGAGGCCCGGCCCGGTGACCTGGTCACCTACCGGTCCGACGCCAGCCACGTCGGGATGTACATGGGCGACGGCCAGGTCATCCACGCGCCCTACCCCGGCGCGCCGGTGCGCTACGACCCGGTGGGCATGATGCCTGTCTCGTCGGTCACGAGGGTCTGACCCGGCGCCCCGCTCGCCGTACGATCGGGAAGTGGCTGGTCGAGGGCGGGTGGCGGGATCGGTGTGCGTGGCGCTGTGTCTGCTGCTCGTGTCCCTGACCGGGTGCGGCGGGCGGACGGCTACCGACAGCGCGAAGGCCGACGTGCAGCGGGTCCTGGACCGGCGGGCCACCGCGGTCCTCGACCGTGACCGGGCCGCGTTCGTCCGGACCGGTGCGCTGAGCTGGTTCGGGAACCTCGGCGCGGTGCCGCTGGCGGCCTGGTCCTACCGGGTCACCGCCGTGCACCGCACCGGCTCCACGGCCACCGCCGACGCCGAACTCGGCTACCGCGTCGAGGGGTACGACACCGCCCCGGTCACCGTCGGCCGGACCCTGAACCTGAGCCGGGACGCGGGCGGCCACTGGTACGTCGACGCGGAGCTGCCCGCCCGCAGGACCGCGCAGCAGCTGTGGGACCAGGGCGAGGTGACCGTCGTCCGGGGGGCGCACAGCCTGGTGATGGGGGTCGGGCAGACCGGTGAGACCCTCCACCGGTACGCGGAGCTCGCCGACCGCGCGGTGCCCGCCGTGTCCGCGGCCTGGGGCACGGACTGGAGCCGGCACGTCGTGGTGCTGGTGCCGAAGTCGCTGGACGGGATGGCCGGCCTGCTCGGCTCGCCCGCCTCCTCCTACCGCGGGATCGCCGCGGTCACCACCGGCGAGACGGGCGCTCCCGCCCGGGCTCCGGCGGACCGGATCATCGTCAACCCGGACGCGTACGGCGTCCTCGGCGACGTCGGCAAGCAGGTCGTGCTCACCCACGAGACCACCCATGTGGCCACCCGCGGCGCCACCAGCGCCGCCACCCCGCTGTGGCTGTCCGAGGGGTACGCCGACTGGATCGGCTACCTCGGCACCGGCCGCACACCGGCCGAGGCCGCGCCCGAGCTGTGGCGGGCGGTGACCGGCGGCCACCTCCCCGCCGGGCTGCCGGCCGACGGCGACTTCGGCTTCACCGGCGACGCGAGCGGGCTGGCACGGGCCTACGAGGGCGGCTGGATGGCCTGCCGGTACATCGCCGAACACTGGGGCGACGAGCGGCTGCGCGCCTTCTACCGGGCCGTGGGCGGACACGACCGGCGGGCCGGGGCGGTCGAGGACGCGATGGACAAGGTCCTCGGTACGACCCCGGCGCGGTTCACCGACCGCTGGCGGGCCTATCTGCGGGCGCAGCTGACCTGACCGGGGCCCGTGACGGCGGGCCCGGACGGCCTGGCGGGCGGCGTCAGGGGGAGACGGAGGTCTCGTCGGTGCGGGTCGGCTGAGCCGGGAGCACAGCCGGGTCCGGGCGGGGGACCGTGGAGCGCCACAGGGCGCGGGCCCCGGCGAGCGCGGCGAGCACCAGCAGGCCATTGCGCACGAACAGGAGGGTCACGCCGAGGGCGTCGCTCGCCACGACGTTCGCGAACCAGACCGGGAACTCCAGCACCGTCACCAGGCTCGCCGCCAGCACCAGACAGGCCGGCACCCCCATCCGGCTGGCCCGGAAGCACATGCAGACGGCCGCCAGGCCGATCAGCCACACCAGGTACTGAGGGCTGATCACCCGGCTGGTGGTGGTGAACATCAGCACCGCCACGAAGGCCGCGTCCGCGAGGGTGTGCGCCTGGAAGCGGGTGGCCATCAGCCGCCACAGCAGCAGCCAGCCGAAGGCGATCCCGGTGAGGAACAGAGCGGCCATGCTCACCAGGTCCACGTGGGGGCCGACGAACTCGACCGAGCCGTAGTTGAGCAGCACCTGACCGTGCCAGCCGTGGTGGCGGGCCACGTGGAAGACCAGCGAGCCCAGCGACTCGACCTCGGTGCCGCGGCCCCGCTGGAAGGTCAGGAAGGCGAAGGCGCCCGGCATGGCGATCGAGAACAGGGCGGCCAGCGCGACCACGGTGGCCGACGCCGAGGCCCACACGCCCCGTCTGCGGGCGGCGACCAGCACCAGCACCGGCCACACCTTCAGCAGCGCCCCGAAGCCCGCGAGCACACCCGCCACCCGGGGATGCCGGGCCGCCGCGAGCAGCGCCCCGACGGCCACAGCGGTGACCATCACGTCGTAGCGGGCGTAGACGGTCGGTCCGAGCAGCGGTACGCCCACCACCCACACCCAGGCGCCGCGCAGCGACCTGCCGGGGCGCAGGCCCGCGTACAGCAGCAGGGCGAGGACGACGAGGTCGGCCACGCAGGCCAGCACGAAGAAGGCGTGCGGGTAGCTCAGGAACGGCAGCAGCCCTGGGGAGAGGATCGCGAGCGCGGCGGCGGGCGGGTACTGCCAGGTCACGTCGTCCAGCGGGAACGTGCCGGTGCGCAGCACGTCGAACCAGCCCTGGTAGATGACCGAGACGTCGCTGGTGACGTCCGGGCCGGGGAAGACGTACACCCGGAAGACGAACAGCAGCAGGAGCAGCCTGGTCACGCCCCACGCCCCCAGCAGCCAGGCCAGTGACCGCCACCCGACCGTCGTCTTCACGTGAACCCCTGCCCGTTCGCTGCGCGCCCTGAGGAGAACATGATGTCCCGCCCCGCTGTGAGCCTGCCACACGGGCGGCAGGGCCCGGCTGTGAGCGGCCGTTCGGTAGGGTCGGCGGCGATGCACAAGACCCTCGTCGTCACGAACGACTTCCCGCCCCGGCCCGGCGGCATCCAGGCCTTCCTGCACAACATGGCGCTACGGCTCGACCCCGAGCGGATCGTCGTGTACGCCTCCACCTGGAAGCGCGGCCGGGAGGGCGCCGAGGCGACCGCCGCCTTCGACGCCGAGCAGCCCTTCACCGTCGTCCGCGACCGTACGACGATGCTGCTGCCGACGCCGGTCGTCACCCGGCGGGCCACCGGGCTGCTGCGCGAGCACGGCTGCACCTCGGTCTGGTTCGGGGCGGCGGCCCCCCTCGGCCTGATGGCACCCGCGCTGCGCCGCGCCGGCGCCGAGCGGCTGGTGGCCACGACCCACGGCCACGAGGCCGGCTGGGCCCAGCTGCCCGCCGCACGGCAGCTGCTGCGCCGGATCGGGGAGTCCACGGACACGGTCACCTACCTGGGGGAGTACACGCGCTCGCGGATCGCCGCCGCGCTCAGCCCGCAGGCGGCCGCGCGGATGGCGCAACTGCCGCCCGGCGTCGACGAGAAGACCTTCCATCCCGGCTCGGGGGGTGCGGAGGTCCGGGCGCGGCTCGGGCTGACCGACCGTCCCGTGGTCGTGTGCGTGTCCCGGCTGGTCCCGCGCAAGGGGCAGGACACGCTGATCCTGGCCATGCCCCGGATCCTGGCCGCCGAGCCGGAGGCCGTCCTCCTGATCGTCGGCGGCGGCCCCTACGAGAAGCGACTGCGCGAGCTGGCGCGGACGACCGGGGTGGCCGGCTCGGTGCGCTTCACCGGGGCGGTGCCCTGGGCGGAGCTGCCCGCGCACTACGGCGCCGGCGACGTGTTCGCGATGCCGTGCCGGACCCGGCGGGGCGGGCTCGACGTGGAGGGCCTCGGGATCGTCTACCTGGAGGCGTCGGCGACCGGGCTGCCCGTCGTGGCGGGCGACTCCGGGGGTGCACCGGACGCCGTGCTCGACGGGGAGACGGGCTGGGTCGTACGGGGTGGGTCCGCCGAGGAGGCGGCCGACCGTATCACCGCGCTGCTCGCGGACGGGGAGCTTCGCAGGAGCATGGGGGAGCGGGGGCGGGCCTGGGTCGAGGAGAAGTGGCGGTGGGATCTGCTGGCGGAGCGGCTGGAGCGGCTGCTTTAGCCTGGCGGCGCGGGGGGTTGGGGGTACGTCGGGTGGGTGCGTAGTTCCCCGCGCCCTGAGCGCCCACGGGGGTGGGGGGTTTGGTGGTTCGGCGGGTGCGGGGCCGTCGTGGCTTGTCGCGCGGTTCCCCGCGCCCCTGGGGCGCCTGCCGGGGTGGGGGCCCTTTCGCGGATCGGCGGGTGCGGGTGCGTTGGGTTTGGCGCGCAGTTCCCCGCGCCCCTGGGGCGCCTGCCAGAGGTGGGCTGTTCGGTGGTTCGGCGGGTGCGGGGCCGTCGTGGCTTGTCGCGCGGTTCCCCGCGCCCCCCAGGGGGCGCCCGCGCCTCGCTCATGGGGAATCCGGGCCTGGTGCGTTGCAAAAGCGGTGCAGGGCCTAGGCGGAACCGGAAAATCCGCACATGCTGCGCGCATGACAGCAAAACTGATGCAGCGTCAGCTGACGAGACGTCACATACTGGGCATGGTCGCCCTCCAGACCGCCGCCGCGGCCGGTCTCACCCGTATCGGGCTCCAGTCCGCCTCGGCGGCCGAACCCGCCGCCGTCGACAACGCCCCCGCGATCGTGATCGGTTCGGGCTACGGCGGGGCGGTAGCCGCCCTCCGCCTCGGCCAGGCCGGCATCCGCACCCTCGTCCTGGAGATGGGCCGGCTGTGGAACACCGCCGGCTCCGACGGAAAGGTCTTCTGCACCACCAGCGCCCCCGACCAGCGGTCCATGTGGTTCCGCACCCGCACCGAGGCACCGCTGGCCACCTTCCTGTGGCTGGACCTCGTCAACCGGGACATCAGCTCGTACCCGGGTGTCCTGGACCGGGTGCACTACGCCGACATGTCCGTGTACGTGGGCCGGGGTGTCGGCGGCGGCTCCCTGGTCAACGGCGGGATGGCCGTCACCCCGCCCCGGTCGTACTTCAGCGAGCAGTTCCCGGGTGTCGACGCCGCCGAGATGTACGGCACGTACTTCCCGCGGGCCCGGGCCATGCTCGGCGTCAACACCGTCGACCCCGCCTGGTTCGAGTCGACGGAGTGGTACAAGTTCACCCGGGTCTCCCGCAAGCACGCCCAGAACGCCGGCCTGAAGACCACCTTCGTGCCCAACGTCTACGACTTCGGGTACATGCAGCGGGAGGCGGCCGGCACCGCCACCAAGTCCGCGCTGGCGGGCGAGGTCATCTACGGCAACAACCACGGCAAACGCAGCCTCGACCAGACGTACCTGGCCTCCGCGCTCGGCACCGGGAACGTCACCATCAACACCATGGAACGGGTCCGGGCGATCCGCCGGGCCGCCGACGGGACGTACGTCCTGACCGCCGACCGGATCGACGCCACCGGGACCGTCGTCCAGACCAAGGAGTACAGCTGCACCTACCTCTTCCTCGGCGGCGGCAGCCTCGGCACCAGCGAACTCCTCGTCCGGGCGCGGGACACGGGCGCGCTGCCCGCCCTCGACGCGAGCGTGGGGGCCGGCTGGGGGACCAACGGCAACGTGATGCTGGGCCGCGCCAACCACCTGTGGGACACCGTCGGCGCCAACCAGTCGACCATGCCGGTCATGGGCATCGACGACTGGGCGAACGCCGACAACCCGGTGTTCGCCGAGATCGCCCCGCTGCCGATGGGCCTGGAGCACTGGGTCAGCCTCTACCTGGCCATCACCAAGAACCCGCAGCGGGCCTCGTTCACGTACGACGCGGCCAGCGGCGGGGTCGAACTGGGCTGGACCGCGGCCCAGAGCGCCGTCTCCGTCGGCATGGCGAAGAAACTGTTCGACCGGATCAACGCGGCGAACGCCACGATCTACCGTTACGACCTGTTCGGTTCGCCCAGCAAGGTGTTCGCGGACGACTTCTGCTACCACCCGCTGGGCGGCTGCGTGCTGGGCAAGGCGACCGACAACTACGGCCGGGTGAAGGGGTATTCGAAGCTGTACGTGACCGACGGCTCACTCGTGCCGGGGTCGATCGGGGTGAACCCGTTCGTCACCATCACCGCGCTCGCGGAACGCACGATGGCGCGGGTCCTCGCCGAGGACACCGCGCCATGAGCCGGAGCTCCGCCTACTTCTGGTAGATCGCCTCGATCTCGTCCGAGTAGTCCTTGGCCACCACGTTGCGCTTGAGCTTCAGGGACGGCGTCAGGTGGCCCGACTCCTCCGTGAACTGGGAGGACAGAATGCGGAACTTCCGCACCGATTCCGCCTTCGACACCGCGGCGTTGCCGTCGTCGACCGCCGACTGGATCGCGGCCAGCAGGTCCGCGTCGGCGTGCAGCGACGCCGCGGTGGAACCCGCCGGCTTGCCGTGCTCGGCGGCCCAGCGGCCCAGGAACTCCTCGTCGACGGTGATCAGCGCGCCGACGAACGGCCGCCCGTCACCGACCACCATGCACTCCGCGACCAACGCGTGCGCCCGGATACGGTCCTCGATCACGGCCGGGGCGACGTTCTTGCCGCCCGCGGTGACGATGATCTCCTTCTTGCGGCCGGTGATCCTGAGGTAGCCGTCCTCGTCGAGGGTGCCGATGTCACCGGTGTGGAACCAGCCGTCGGCCAGCGCCTCCGCGGTGGCCGCCTCGTTGTTCCAGTAGCCCTGGAACAGGTGCTCGCCGTGCAGCAGCACCTCGCCGTCGTCCGCGATCCGCACCACCGAGCCGGGCAGCGGCTGGCCGACCGTGCCGATCTTCTGGCGGTCCCACGGGTTGAAGGCGGTGGCGGCACAGGACTCGGTCAGGCCGTAGCCCTCCAGGACCGTGAAGCCGATGCCGCGGAAGAAGTGGCCGAGGCGCTCGCCGAGCGGGGCGCCGCCGGAGATGGCGTACTCGCCCTTGCCGCCGAGGACCGCGCGCAGCTTGCTGTAGACGAGCTTGTCGAACGTCCGGTGCTTGATCTTCAGGCCGAGGGACGGGCCCGACGGGGTGTCCAGCGCCTTGCTGTAGGCGATCGCGGTGTCGGCCGCCTTGTCGAAGATCTTGCCCTTGCCGTCGGCCTGCGCCTTGGCGCGCGCCGAGTTGTAGACCTTCTCGAAGACGCGCGGCACGCCGAGGATCAACGTCGGCCGGTAGGCGGCCAGTTCGTCGGTGAGGTTCTTGATGTCCGGGACGTTGCCCAGCTTGATCGGCGCCATCATGGGCGCGATCTGCACCAGCCGGCCGAAGACGTGCGCCAGCGGCAGGAAGAGCAGGACCGAACACTCGCCGGTGCGGAACAGCGGCCGCAGGCGTTCCACGATGTTGCCGCACTCGGCGAAGAAGCTGCGGTGGGTGAGCACGCAGCCCTTGGGCCGGCCGGTGGTGCCCGAGGTGTAGACGATGGTCGCCGGGTCGTCGGCCTTGGCGATGGAGCTGCGCTCCTCGACCACGGCGTCGCCGATGTCCTGACCGGCGCGGCCCAGCTCCTCGACGGCACCGGCCTCGATCTGCCAGACGTGCTTGAGAGCGGGCAGCCGGTCGCGCACCGACTCGACGGCGGCCGCGTGCCCGTCCAGCTCGACGACGCAGGCGGTGGCGCCGGAGTCGGAGAGGATCCACTGGACCTGCTCGGGCGAGCTGGTCTCGTACACCGGCACGGTGATCGCGCCCGCGCACCAGATCGCGAAGTCGAGCAGCGTCCACTCGTAGCGGGTGCGGGACATGAGCGCCACCCGGTCACCGGGCTGGACGCCCGAGGCGATGAGCCCCTTGGCGGCGGCGTGCACCTCGGCCAGGAACGCCGTGGCACTCACGTCCTGCCAGACGCCGCCGACCTTGCGGGCGATGACGGCGACATCGGGATGCTGCGCGGCGTTTCTGCGGACGATGTCGGTGAGATTGCCGTCCGAGGGGACCTCGTACAAAGCCGGAAGGCTGAACTCGCGCAAGACTGCTGCTCCTCATAGGGCGCCGGCGCCACGACGTTGTGCGATGCGACGGTGCGGTCCAAGGCTCGGGCAGTACTCAGGAAGTCACTGGTTGAAAACCTGAGCACGACTGGACTGCCCGGACGTTACCCGCCGGTATGGCTTCTTCGACAGGGGGTCCCGACGAGATGTTCGCTGCGTCACACGGATTGCTGTTCCTTGACGCACAGTAGTCCACCCCCTAATTGACTGGCCAGTAACCGCAAGCCCCGTCGCCACTGTTCACGTATGCCGCACACGCCTACTCTTGATCGTCATGGCATCCACACCACCGGGCAGCCGCGGGACACGCGTCCACGTGGTCAGCGACGTCCACGGCAACGCCCGTGACCTGGCCAGAGCCGGTGAGGGCGCCGACGCCCTGATCTGTCTGGGTGACCTCGTCCTCTTCCTGGACTACGCCGACCACTCGCGCGGGATCTTCCCCGACCTGTTCGGCGCCGAGAACGCCCACCGGATCGTCGAGCTGCGCACCGCCCGCCGATTCGAGGAGGCGCGGGAGTTCGGGGCCCGGCTGTGGGCGGGCATCGGCACCGACCGGGCCGCCGCGATCGAGCAGGCGGTGCGCCGGCAGTACGCCGAGCTGTTCGCCGCGTTCCCGACACCGACGTACGCCACCTACGGCAACGTCGACATGCCGCCCCTGTGGAGCGAGTACGTCCGGCCCGGCGTCACCGTGCTGGACGGGGAGCGGGTGGAGATCGGCGGCCGGGTCTTCGGCTTCGTCGGCGGCGGCCTGCGCACCCCGATGCGCACCCCGTACGAGATCGGCGACGAGGAGTACGCCGCGAAGATCGAGGCGGTGGGCGAGGTGGACGTGCTGTGCACCCACATCCCGCCGGAGGTGCCCGAGCTGGTCTACGACACCGTCGCGCGCCGTTTCGAGCGGGGCAGCCGCGCCCTGCTCGACGCGATCCGCCGTACCAGGCCCCGCTACGCGCTGTTCGGCCACGTCCACCAGCCACTGGTCCGGCGGATGCGGATCGGGGCGACCGAGTGCGTCAACGTCGGCCACTTCGCGGGGTCGGGCAAGCCCTGGGCGCTGGAATGGTGAGAGTCCCCTGGTGGGGGTGAACTCGGGCCCTCCGCTGCGCGGTAGCCTTCACGCTGCACACACGTGCGCACGACGACCTGCACACCGGCCCGCATCCGGAGGAGCCACGGCGATGGCGGAACACACCAGCTCGAGCATCACGATCGAGGCGGCACCGGCCGACGTCATGGCGGTGATCGCGGACTTCGCCCGCTATCCCGACTGGACCGGAGAGGTGAAGGAGGCGGAGGTCCTCAAGACCGACGCACAGGGCCGCGCCGAGCAGGTCCGGCTCGTCATGGACGCCGGCGCGATCAAGGACGACCAGACCCTGGGCTACACCTGGACCGGCGAGAACGAGGTCTCCTGGACCCTGGTCAAGTCCCAGATGCTCCGCTCCCTGGACGGCTCGTACCTCCTCAAGCCGGCCGGCAAGGGCGCGACCGAGGTGACGTACCTGCTCACCGTGGACGTCAAGATCCCCATGCTCGGCATGATCAAGCGCAAGGCCGAGAAGGTCATCATCGACCGGGCCCTCGCCGGACTGAAGAAGCGCGTGGAGTCGGGCGAGAAGTAGGGGGCCTCCGACGATCTCCGCGGCGCCGGAGACCCGGAAGCCCCCTGGCCCGACGGTCAGGACCGGCGTACGCGGGTACCGTTCACCATCATGCGCACCATCCTGATCACGGGCCCCGGCGGCGGTGGCCGTACCACCGTCGCGGCCGCCACCGCGCTCGCCGCCGCCCGGGACGGCACCCGCACCCTCGTGCTGAGCGCCGACCGCACCGACACCCTCGGCGCGGCCCTGGACACGGTGACGGGACCGGTCCCCCGGGAGGTCGCACCCCGCCTCACCGCCTGGCGCCCCGACGCGGCCGAGCGGTTCCGCGAGGACCTCACCGCCTTCCAGGCGCGCGCGTCCACCGCCTTCGACCTCCTCGGCGCCTCCCGTCTGGACCCCGAGGAACTCACCCCCCTGCCCGGCGCCGAGGAACTCGCCCTGCTGCGCGCCCTGCGCGACGCGGCCCTCGCCGAGAGCCACGACCTGCTGGTCGTCGACCTGCCGCCCATCCCGCAGGCCCTGGCCCTGCTCGCGCTGCCCGAGGAACTCCGCCGCTACCTGCGCCGCCTGCTGCCGGCCGAGCGCCAGGCGGCCCGCGCGCTGCGCCCGGTCCTCGGCCGGCTCGCCGGCGTCCCCATGCCCGCCGAGTGGCTGTACGAGACGGCCGCGCGCTGGGACCTGGAGCTCGCCGCGGTCGAGGCCGTCGTCGCCGACCGGGACACCGTCGTACGGCTGGTCGCCGAACCCGGCCCGGCCGGCGCCGACTCCGTGCGCGCCGCCACCCTCGCCCTGGCCCTGCGCGGACTGCGCCCCGACGTCCTGGTCGCCGGCCGGGTCCTGCCGGAGGCCGCCGCCGAGGGCTGGCTCGCCGGGCCCGTCGCCCAGCAGCGCAAGGTCCTCGCGGAGTGGCGGGAGTCCTACGACGTACGGCCGGTCGCCCACCTCGGCCACGACCCGCGCGGCGCCGACGACCTCGCCGCGCTCGACGTGCCGGGTGTCGACGGCACGACCTCCACCGTGGAGTGGACGGTCGCCGACCGGCTCGCCGAGGACGGCGTGCTCGTCTGGCACCTGCCCCTGCCCGGCGCGATACGGGACGAGCTGGACCTCGTGCGCCGCGGCGACGAACTCGTCGTCACGGCCGGCCGGTTCCGCCGGATCGTGCCCCTGCCGTCCGCCCTGCGCCGCTGCACGGTCGCCGGGGCCGCACTGCGGGAGGGCGAACTGCGCGTCCGGTTCGCGCCGGATCCCGACCTGTGGCCGCGGACACGATGAACCGGGTACGGCCGTTCGGGTAACGTCGTAGGGACGAACCGTAGTCAGGAGTCCGTCATGAGCGAAGAGCGCCCCACGCCCGACGCCCCCGAGCCGGAGGCCGCCGACGAGCGGCGGGCGGGCGACGACGACGCCTGGGCGACGGCGTGCGCCGAGGATCTCGCGGCGGAGAAGGCCCGCCGTCGCGCGGAGTACGGCCCGCCCCGGGTCTCGGCCGCCGAGGAGCTGCGCAAGCTCGTCGAGACGGTCGCCGACAAACTGTCCGGCGCGCAGTCCCCGCTGCTCGGGGCGGTCGCCGGGCCCGCGGCCCAGCAGGTGGTGCGCCAGGTCGTGCAGCAGGCGAAGAACGCCGTCGAACCCGTCATCGAACGCAACCCGGACGTCTTCGACCACCTCGCCGCCGCCGGCGGCGAACTGCTCGCCGCCTACCGTTCCGCCGTGCAGGCCCAGGAGCAGCGCTGGACCGCGCGCACCGACGACCCGAAGCGGCCCGGCGGCCGCGACGACCGGGACGAGGGCACCGGCCCCGGCGAGCGCATCGACCTCGACTGAGGCACGGAGGGCCGGACTCCGCTCCGGGGCGAAGCGGGGCAGGTGGGGCCCCGTCTGTCCGCCGGGCGGACGACGGGAATCCGACGGCAGGGCCTCGGGTACGGTTGGCCGTAGCGGGGCTCGACCGAAACTGAGGGATTCATGGGACTCACCATCGGCGTCGACATCGGCGGCACGAAGATCGCGGCCGGCGTGGTCGACGAGGAAGGCAACATCCTCTCGACCCACCAGGTGCCCACCCCGGGTACGCCCGAGGGCATCGTGGACGCCATCGCCGCCGCCGTCGAGGGCGCACGTGTGGGGCACGCGATCGTCGGCGTGGGCATCGGTGCCGCCGGCTACGTCAACCGTCAGCGGTCCACGGTCTACTTCGCGCCGAACATCGACTGGCGCCAGGAGCCGCTGAAGGAGAAGGTCGAGGCCCGGGTGGGCCTGCCGGTCGTCGTGGAGAACGACGCCAACGCGGCCGCCTGGGGCGAGTACAAGTTCGGGGCCGGCAAGGGTCACCGCAACGTCATCTGCATCACCCTCGGCACCGGCCTCGGCGGCGGCATCATCATCGGCAACAAGCTGCGCCGCGGGCACTTCGGCGTGGCCGCCGAGTTCGGCCACATCCGCATGGTGCCCGACGGCCTGCTGTGCGGCTGCGGCTCACAGGGCTGCTGGGAGCAGTACGCCTCCGGACGCGCCCTGGTCAGATACGCCAAGCAGCGCGCCAACGCCACCCCCGAGAACGCCGAGATCCTGCTGTCGCTGGGCGACGGCCACCCCGACGGCATCGAGGGCAAGCACATCTCCATGGCCGCCCGGCAGGGCGACCCGGTCGCCGTCGACTCCTACCGGGAGCTGGCCCGCTGGGCCGGCGCCGGCCTGGCCGACCTGGCGTCCCTGTTCGATCCCTCCGCCTTCATCGTCGGCGGCGGCCTCTCCGACGAGGGCGAGCTGGTCCTCGACCCGATCCGCAAGTCCTACAAGCGCTGGCTGGTCGGCGGGAACTGGCGGCCCGTCGCCGACGTGATCGCCGCGCAGCTCGGCAACAAGGCCGGCCTGGTGGGCGCGGCGGACCTGGCCCGGGAGCCCGACCCCGTCATGTAGCGCGTCCGCGTACGACCGTGCCCGTCGAGCCCCGCACCGGGACGGCGGGCATCGTCGTATGTTGATCGCCATGGCGACCAGCATGCAGCTTCCCAACTCCCGCACCGAACCCGACGGTTCGGCCGTCATCCGGGTCCTCAGCTACAACATCCGCTCGATGCGCGACGACACCGGCGCCCTCGCCCGGGTGATCACCGCCTGCGCCCCCGACCTGGTCCTCCTCCAGGAGGCCCCGCTCTTCTTCCGCTGGCGCAAGAAACTGGCCCGGCTCGCGGCGGCCTCCGGGCAGGTGATCCTCTCCGGGGGCGGCACGGCCGCCGGTCCCGCCCTGCTGTGCTCCCTGCGGGCGACCGTCGAGCGGACCGAGGACGTGCTGCTGCCGCTCACCCCGGGCCTGCACCGGCGGGGCCTCGCGACCGCGGTCGTACGGTTCGGCGGGGTCCGGCTCGGCGTGCTCAGCTGCCACCTGAGCCTGCAGAAGGACGAGCGCCGCGAGCAGGGCGCCATGCTCCTCGACCGGCTGGCCGGGATGGGCGTACGGCACGCGGTCGCGGGCGGCGACCTCAACGAACGCCCCGACGGGCCGACGTTCCGGAGCCTCGCGGGAAGCCTCCAGGACTGCTGGGCGGTCGCTCCCCGGGGCGGCGAACACACCTGGACGCGGGACGAGCCGCACCGGCGCATCGACGCGATCTTCGCCACGAAGGACGTCGAGGTGCTCGGCTGCGGGGTACCGCTGGGACATCCCGGCGTGACGGAACGCGACCTGCGCACGGCCACGGACCACCTGCCGGTCCTGGCGGCCCTCAGGATTCCGGCCGCGTAGGCGCTGCGGGTGTCCCCGGCGGACGCCCACCGGTCGCGGGACGGTGGGTCGTGCGGCCGGATCCCCCCGCCGGCCGCCGCGGGAGGGCCGGCCGCGGCGACGTGATCCCCCGCTCGTCGTCGTGGGACGGTCCGCTGCCGTGGTCGAACGCGCCGCCCGCTTCGTCGTGGGACGGTCCGCTGCCTCTGCCTCTGCCTCTGCCTCTGCCTTGGTCGGACGGGCCGCCGCCCGGCCGACGTGGGGCACGCCGCCCGTGCGGCCGGACGCCCCACCCGTCGCGGGGCCCGTCGCCTGACCGTCCGTCGCTAGTTCCGTGACCGGAGAGGTTCACCGGCTCGCGACGCCCGGCACGGCACTCCCCCAGCCTTCGGCCGGGGGTACCCCCACGCCGCGTTGTCGCATCACCCGAGTACATCCAGTACGCGGGCGATGCTCCACCTTGCGATGCACCGCACCGGACGCCGCGAGCTTCCCGGCAAACCCTTCCGGTCACGTCACTAGACCACCGCGCCCCGGCCCGGGTCGTCGCCGTCCTCGTCGTCCGGTTTCATCCGGACGACCAGCGTGGCGAAGCCGCCCAGGAAGCCGCCGATGCCGACCGTGGTCAGCCACCAGGTCATCTCCCAGCCGAGCAGGACCGCGAGGAGCAGCAGGACCGGTCCGCCGAGCACCCCCAGCCAGGCGAACTTCGCCGTCGGGTCGGCGGCCGGCAGCGGAGGCGGCTCCGGCGGCACGAAGTGCCCCTCGTCGTCGTCCCCTTCGTCCCCGTCGTCCCGCTCCCCGGTGCTCTCCGAAGCCGGCTCGGACGGGCCGTGGTCGCGTGGGCCCACGCCGGGCGCGAAGGAGACGGAACTGCCGAGCGGACCCGCGGGCTTCTCCTCCCGCGGCTTCTCGTCGTTGGTCTCCGGTTCCAGCAGTGCCAGGTCCTCGACGGACTTGAAGGGCTTGACGCCCGGCGGGTCCGGCGGCTCGTCGCCGTAGCCCTCCACGATCGCCGCCCACGCGGCCGCCTCGTCGAAGGGGACGCCCTTCTCGTCCGGCTCGCGGTCCTCGCGGTCGGAGTCGCTCTCAGCCACCTGCGGCCGTCCCTTCCTGCCTGCGTACCTGACCCGCGCCGGACGCCTCCTTGCCGGCACCGGGTGCGAGCCGGTCGATGAACGCGAAGCTCTCCTCGAAGATCCGGTCCGCGTCATGGTCCAACGTCGCGACGTGGTAGCTCTGTTCCAGCAGGATCTCCGTCACGTCCGTCGAGGAGACCCGGCCGAGGATCCGGGCCGAGTCGGACGGCGGCACCACGTGGTCCTGCGGACTGCGCAGCAGCAGCAGCGGCTGGGTGACCCGCGGCAGTTCGCCGTCGAGCAGCCGCAGGAAGGCCCGCAGCGAGTACGCCGCGTGCAGCGGCACCCGGTCGTACCCCAGCTCGGTGGAGCCCTCCTTCGCGATGTCGCTCGCGATGCCCTTCGTCGAGGGCACCAGGTGGCGGACCACCGGAAGGGCGTGCGCGGCGAGGCCGTGCACCTGGTGGGCGGGGTTGACGGCGACGACACCGGCGACCTCGGACCCGTGCCGGGCGGCGAGCCGCAGCGCGAGCGCGGCACCCATCGACAGGCCGGCCACGAACACCTTCTCGCAGCGCTCGCCGAGGGCGCGCAGTTCGCGGTCCACCTCCGCGTACCAGTCCTGCCAGCCGGTGAGCTGCATGTCCTGCCAGCGGGTGCCGTGCCCGGGCAGCAGGGGGAGCGAGACGGTCAGGCCGCGGGCGGCGAGGTGCTGCGCCCAGGGGCGCAGGGACTGGGGGGAACCGGTGAAACCGTGACAGAGGAGGACGCCTGCGGCCCCGCCCTCGTGGCGGAACGGCTCGGCTCCGGAGAGGACCGGCACCTTCGGGTCTCCTGTCCGTCAAGGGGCGTGAACAAGTCCAGGTGAGGTTCACGGTACGCGACCGCACTGACACCGACCAGGGTCGTCGGGTTCTTTGACAGTGCGCCGGGTTAAGGTCTCACCGACAGACACAGGAGGCATTCGGTTGTTGTACGGCGCGATGAAGGTATCCATCGGAGGGCCGCTGAAGCTCGCCTTCAGGCCCTGGGTGGAGGGCCTGGAGAACGTACCGGCCGAGGGGCCCGCGATCCTGGCGAGCAACCACCTCTCCTTCTCCGACTCGTTCTTCCTGCCCGCGGTCCTCGACCGCAAGGTCACGTTCATCGCGAAGGCCGAGTACTTCACCACGCCCGGAGTGAAGGGCCGGCTGACGGCCGCCTTCTTCAAGGGCGTCGGCCAGCTCCCGGTGGACCGCTCCGGCGCGCGCGGCGCGGGCGAGGCCGCGATCAGGAGTGGCCTGGACGTGCTGGAGCGCGGTGAGCTGTTCGGGATCTACCCGGAGGGCACACGCTCGCCGGACGGACGGCTCTACCGCGGCAAGCCGGGCGGCCTCGCGCGCGTGGCGCTGGCCAGCGGCGCGCCCGTCATCCCGGTCGCCATGATCGACACGGAGAAGATCCAGCCGCCGGGGAAGGTCATGCCGAAGCTGATGCGGCCGGGCATCCGCATCGGCAGGCCGCTGGACTTCAGCCGCTACCAGGGCATGGAACACGACCGTTTCGTGCTCCGGGCGGTGACCGACGAAGTCATGTACGAGATCATGAAGCTCTCCGGCCAGGAGTACGTCGACATCTACGCGACCGCCGCCAAGCGGCGGATCGCGGACGCGGCGAAGGCCGAGAAGGAAGCGGAGAAGGCGGCCAAGGCCGCCCTCGCGCAGGCGCAGAAGGACGCGCAGGCGCAGAAGGACGCGCAGGCACAGCTCGACGCACCGCGGCCGCGGGCACGGGCGGACACGCGGCCCGACGCACCGCAGGCGGAGCAGGACGCACCACGGGCACAGCAGGACACGGCGAGGCACGACCCCGCGGCCCGGGACCGGGTACAGCGGGGACAGACGGAGACGGACGGCGCGCCCTAGGCGCGTCCGGGGGCCGGGGGTGGGGGAGTTGGCCGAGCGCGAGCGGGTCATGCGTATGTCGGTGGAGCAGCCGATGTGGCGTGCGCTCAGCGGGTACAGGGTGCTCACGATGCTGTACGCGGTGGGCCTGTTCGCCACCGCCTACGACACGTTCACCCGCCCCTGGATCGCCGTCGCGTACTACTGCGTCCTGTTCGTCTGGACCCTGGCCACCCTCCCCAGGGTCGCGGGCGAGGCGCACTGCACGAAGCCGTTCCTGGCCGTCGACCTGACCATCGCCCTCACCGGCATCCTGCTCACGCCCCTCGCCGACACGCACGCGCGGATCGTGAGCGGCGGACCCACCCTGCCGTCGATATGGACGGCGGGCTCGGTGCTGGCCTTCGCGGTCAAGGGCGGCTGGCGCTGGGCGGCGTTCGCCTCCACGGCCGTGGCCCTCGCCAACCTGATCGAGCGGGGCGCCCCCGCGCGCGACACCGTCCACAACGTGATCCTGGTCTGGGTCGCGTCCATCGCCATCGGGTACGTCGTCGAGGTGGCCCGCGCCTCCGAGCGCACCCTGGCCCGCGCCCTGGAGATCGAGGCGGCCACCCGTGAGAGGGAGCGGCTGGCCCGCGACATCCACGACGGCGTCCTCCAGGTGCTGGCCATGGTGCAGCGGCGCGGGGTCGTCCTCGGTGGGGAGGCGGCGGAGCTGGGCCGGATGGCCGGCGAGCAGGAGGTCGCCCTGCGCACCCTGGTCTCCGGCGGGCTGGTCCCCCTCTCCCGCGTGTCGCGGGACCCGGCCCTCGGAGCGGTCGTACGGACCGTGGAGGAGCCCGACGACGACGGGCCGCTCGACCTGCGCCTGCTGCTCGCCCCGTACGCCGCCGCCCGGGTCAGCCTCGCCGAGCCCGGCGCTCCCGTGCCGTTGCCGCCGGCCGCCGCGCGGGAGCTGGCGGCGGCGGTCGGCGCCGCCCTGGACAACGTCCGGGCGCACGCCGGGGAGCAGGCGCGCGCGTGGATCCTCGTCGAGGACGAGCCGGACTCGGTCGTCGTGACCGTACGCGACGACGGACCCGGCATCCCGGAGGGGCGGCTGGCGCAGGCCGAGGGCGAGGGACGGCTCGGCGTGGCCCTGTCGATCCGGGGCCGGCTGCGTGACCTCGGCGGCAGCGCCGAGCTGATCTCGGTGCCGGGCCAGGGCACGGAGGTCGAACTGACGGTACCGAAGGACACCGAGGTGTCACGGGGGAAGGCGGAGCAGAGATGACGGACACCGGGAGCGAAGAGGCCCCCATCAGGGTGATGGTGGTCGACGACCACCCGATGTGGCGGGACGCCGTCGCGCGCGACCTGGCCGCGTCCGGGTTCCAGGTGGTCGCCACCGCCGGCGACGGCGAGCAGGCGGTGCGCCGCGCCCGGGCCGCCGCGCCCGACGTCCTCGTGCTCGACCTCAACCTGCCGGCCAAGCCCGGCGTCCAGGTGTGCAAGGAACTCGTCGGCGCCGACCCGGCTCTGCGGGTCCTGGTGCTGTCGGCGAGCGGGGAGCACGCGGACGTCCTGGAGGCGGTGAAGTCGGGCGCCACCGGCTACCTGCTGAAGTCGGCCTCGACGGAGGAACTGGTCGACGCGGTGCGCCGTACGGCCGTGGGGGACCCCGTCTTCACCCCGGGCCTCGCCGGACTGGTGCTGGGCGAGTACCGGCGGCTCGCCTCCGAGCCCGCGCCCGCGCCGGACACCGACCAGCCGGGGGCGCCGCAGCTCACCGACCGGGAGACGGAGGTGCTGCGGCTGGTGGCGAAGGGCCTGAGCTACAAGCAGATCGCGGAACGCCTGGTCATCTCCCACCGCACGGTCCAGAACCATGTGCAGAACACCCTCGGGAAGCTGCAGCTGCACAACCGCGTGGAGCTCGTCCGGTACGCCATCGAGCGGGGACTCGACGACGCGTAGCCGGCGGCTGTCCGGCCATTCACCGTAATTGCGCGGTCCCGCCCATCCCTGTGTGACCTGGATCACTACTAGCGTGACTCCTACAGGCAACCGCAGCGAAGGGACATTTTCATGCGGGTAGGAGTACTGACCGGAGGCGGCGACTGCCCCGGGCTCAACGCCGTCATCCGGGCCGTCGTCCGCAAGGGCGTGCAGGAGTACGGCTACGACTTCGTCGGCTTCCGGGACGGCTGGCGCGGTCCACTCGAGGCAGACACCGTCCGCCTCGACATCCCGGCGGTGCGCGGCATCCTGCCGCGCGGCGGCACCATCATCGGCTCCTCACGCACGAACCCGCTCAAGCACGAGAACGGCATCCGCCGGATCAAGGACAACCTCTCCAAGCTGGAGGTCGACGCGCTCATCGTGATCGGCGGCGAGGACACCCTGGGTGTCGCCACCCGTCTGACCGACGAGCACGACGTGCCCTGCGTCGGCGTCCCGAAGACCATCGACAACGACCTGTCCGGCACCGACTACACCTTCGGCTTCGACACCGCCGTCAACATCGCCACCGAGGCGATCGACCGCCTGCACACCACCGCCGAGTCCCACATGCGGGTCCTGGTGTGCGAGGTGATGGGCCGTCACACGGGCTGGATCGCCATCCACTCGGGCCTGGCCGGCGGCGCGAACGTCATCCTCATCCCCGAGCAGCGCTTCGACGTGCAGAAGGTGTGCGACTGGGTGACCTCGCGCTTCAAGGCGTCGTACGCGCCGATCGTCGTCGTCGCGGAGGGCGCCATGCCCAGGGACGGCGACCTGGTGCTCAAGGACCAGTCACTGGACTCCTTCGGACACGTACGGCTGTCCGGAGTGGGCGAGTGGCTGGCGAAGGAGATCGAGCGGCGCACCGGCAAGGAGGCCCGCACCACCGTCCTCGGTCACGTCCAGCGCGGCGGCACCCCCAGCGCGTTCGACCGCTGGCTCGCCACCCGCTTCGGCCTGCACGCCATCGAGGCCGTCCGCGACGGCGACTTCGGCAAGATGGTCGCCCTGCGCGGCACGGAGATCGTCCGCGTCCCCATCGCGGAGGCGACGGCCGAGCTGAAGACGGTGAACCCGGAACTGTACGACGAGGTCGGCGTCTTCTTCGGCTGACCGGCCCCCCGCCCCCGGGTCATGGGCCGTGCGAGCGGCCCATGACCCCCTGCCCGGCCCTATCCGGCGGACCGCCGCGGGGCGAGCGCCTCGATGGCGCACAGCCCGGCGACCAGCTCCCGCACGATCGCGGTGCCGTGCAGCGTGAGCACCGACTCCGGATGGAACTGCACCCCGGCGAACCCGGGCCCGCGCAGCGCGTGCACCTCGCCGCCCGCGTCACGGGCGACCTCCACCCCGTGCGCGGCCAGCTCCGCCGCCGCCCCCTCGTCGCACCGCGCGACGAAACTGTTGTAGAAGCCGACGGTCTCCCCGCGCCCGAACAGATCGATCTCCGTCTGCGCGCCCTGGTACGGAATCTCCTTCCGTACGATCTCCAGGCCCAGCTCCGCCGCGATCAGCTCGTGCCCCAGGCACACACCGAGGACCCCGTGCGCGTGGCCGCGGATCACCTCGCCGGTCAGCGCGCGCAGGAACCGCATCTTCGGGTCGGCCGTGTCGGACGGGTCCCCGGGGCCGGGTCCGAGGACCACCGGTCCCGGGTGCGCGAGCGCCGCCTCCCGCAGCCCCGGCTCGTCGTAGCGCCGCACGGTCACCTCCAGCCCGCTCGACCGCAGGACGTGGGCGAGCATCGCCGTGAAGGTGTCCTCCCCGTCCACGACCAGCGCGTGCCCCGTCAGGGCGTCCGACCGCTCCTGCATCCGCAGCCAGAACGGCGCGAGCCAGGCCCGGCGCCCGTCGAGCGCGGCCCGCACCCGCGGATCGTCGGCCAGCCGCGGCCGTACGCCCTCCTCGCGCGGCCGCTGCGGCCGGACGCCGAGCGCCGCCAGCACCCCCGCCGCCTTGGCGTGCGTCTCGGCCACCTCCGCCGCCGGGTCGGAACCCCGCACGAGCGTGGCGCCGACCGGCACCCGCAGACGTCCGTCCGCGTCGATGTCGGCGGTACGGATGAGGATCGGTGAGTCGAGCGTCTGCGCGGCCCCCTCCACGCCGTCGGCCTGCCGCCCGATCAGCGCGAGCGCGCCCGCGTAGTACCCGCGCCCGGCACCGTCCGGCCCGACGGGCTCGTGCCGCTCGATGACCCGGCAGGCGTTCTGCACGGGGGAGCCGGTGACGGTGGCGGCGAACATGGTCTCCTTCAGCACCTCGCGCACGTCCAGCGAGGACCGGCCCCGCAGCTCGTACTCGGTGTGCGCGAGGTGGGCCATCTCCTTCAGCCGCGGCCCCACCACGACCCCGCCCCGGTCGCCGACCGTGCACATCATCTTCAGTTCCTCGTCGACGACCATGGAAAGCTCCTCGATCTCCTTGCCGTCACCGAGGAACTCCAGGAGGTGCTCGGGCGTCGGCCCGCCCGCCGGATAGCGGTACGTCCCGCTGATCGGGTTCATCACGACGGTCCCGCCGGACATCCGGACGTGCACCTCGGGGCTCGCGCCGACCAGCGTCCGCTCGCCGGTGTGCACCACGAAGGTCCAGTACGCGCCCCGCTCACCCACCAGCAGCCGCCGGAACAGCGCCAGCGCGTCGGCGCGTCCGAACCCGGCGATCCGGCCCTCGTAGGTCCGCCGGATCACGAAGTTCGCGCCCTCGCCCCGCCCGATCTCCTCCCGCAGCACGCGGCCCACGATCCGCGCGTACTCCTCGTCCGGCACGTCGAAACCGCCGTCCTCGACCCGCACGTCATGGGCCGGCAGCCCGGCGAGGGCCTCGGCGAGCGGGAAGGCGTACCGCTCCTCGGGCGTCAGCGCCAGCAGCGGGGTGCCGTCGTCGCGGACGTCGAAGCCGCGCTCACGGATCTGCCGGAAGGGCACGAGGGCCAGGCACTCGTCGGGAAGGTCGGCGAGCCGGTCGCAGGCGGTGACCGGGCCGAGCAGGAGCTCGACCAGATCGTGGTCGTGACCGGGGGCGCGGCGGCGCAGCAGGGCGAACGGGCGGTCGTCGGCGAGGAGACCTGTCAGGTCCATCGTTCCTCTTCCCTCGTGATCGTGAGTGATCGGCGTGATCGATCGGGGAGGGACGGCCCGGTCCGGGAAAAGAGGTCCCGGACACACCGAAGGCCGCCCCTCGGGCGGCCTTCGCGAAGTCGTGCGTACGCGCAGTCAGTGGGCCGCCGGAGGGACGGTCCACCACCAGTTCTGGGTCGAGTGCGCGAACATGGCAGGGAGATTACCCCATACCCGCGGTGTCGAAGGTGAGCGCGGCACCGTCTCACCTGTCGAGCCGGGAGAAAACGACCCGACACGACCCCGTAATGTTGAGGGCGTGACCGTGAACGCTAAGACCAGCGCCAGCGCTGGCAACACCTGGCGAGACCTGCCCGCGGCGCAGCAGCCCGAGTACCCCGACACCGAGGCTCTGCGCGCAGTGATCGCGGACCTCGAGTCGTATCCGCCGCTCGTCTTCGCGGGCGAGTGCGACCAGCTGCGCGCCCGGTTGGCGGCCGTCGCCAAGGGAGAGGCGTTCCTGCTCCAGGGCGGCGACTGCGCCGAGGCCTTCGACGCCGTGTCCGCCGACCACATCCGCAACAAGCTCAAGACGCTGCTGCAGATGGGGGCCGTGCTGACGTACGCCGGCTCGGTGCCGGTGGTGAAGGTCGGCCGGATCGCCGGGCAGTACTCCAAGCCGCGCTCGAAGAACACCGAGACGCGGGACGGCGTGACCCTGCCGACCTACCGCGGCGACTCGGTCAACGGCTTCGACTTCAACGAGACGGCCCGCGTCCCGGACCCCGAGCGCCTGAAGCGGATGTACAACGCCTCCGCCTCCACGCTCAACCTGGTGCGCGCCTTCACCACCGGCGGCTACGCCGACCTGCGCCAGGTGCACGCCTGGAACCAGGACTTCGTGAGGTCCTCACCGTCCGGTCAGCGCTACGAGCAGCTCGCCCGTGAGATCGACCAGGCGCTGAACTTCATGCACGCCTGCGGGGCCGACCCGGAGGAGTTCAAGACCGTCGAGTTCTACGCCTCCCACGAGGCGCTGCTCCTGGACTACGAGTCGGCGCTGACCAGGGTCGACTCGCGCACCGGCAAGCTGTACGACGTGTCGGGCCACATGGTGTGGATCGGTGAGCGCACCCGCCAGCTGGACGGCGCGCACATCGAGTTCGCCTCGCGGATCAGCAACCCGGTCGGCATCAAGCTGGGCCCGACGACCACGGCCGAGGAGGCGCTGCAGTACATCGAGCGTCTCGACCCGGAGCGCGAGCCGGGCCGGCTGACGTTCATCGTGCGGATGGGCGCGGACAAGGTCCGCGACAAGCTGCCCGAGCTGGTGGAGAAGGTCACCGCCTCCGGCGCCACGGTGGCCTGGATCACCGACCCGATGCACGGCAACACCTTCGAGGCGGCCTCCGGTCACAAGACCCGCCGTTTCGACGACGTGCTGGACGAGGTCAAGGGCTTCTTCGAGGTCCACAAGGGCCTCGGCACCCACCCGGGCGGCATCCACGTGGAGCTGACCGGTGACGACGTCACCGAGTGCGTGGGCGGCGGCGACGAGATCTTCGTCGACGACCTGCACCAGCGCTACGAGACCGCCTGCGACCCGCGCCTGAACCGCAGCCAGTCCCTGGACCTGGCGTTCCTCGTGGCGGAGATGTACCGGGACCAGTGACCGGGGCACCTGCCACACCGGCGTGAAGTGGGGGGCGGGGAACCAAACAACCCCCCCCCCACCCCCAAAATAGGGGCCAGTACGCCCCCAAAAGTTTTTTTTTATAGGTAAT
>NZ_JBEXCW010000077.1:0-39193 GCF_040605435.1 Streptomyces sp. NPDC005574 | reverse complement strand
GGACGAGTACCCGACCGACGTCTATGTGCTGCCCAAGCACCTGGACGAGAAGGTCGCCCGGCTGCACCTGGACGCGCTCGGCGTGAAGCTGACGCGGCTGCGTCCGGAGCAGGCGTCGTACATCGGAGTCGACGTCGACGGCCCGTACAAGCCGGACCACTACCGCTACTGAACGGGGACCGCGCCCGCGCGCGGCAGCCGGCGGCGGGCCCCGGTCCAGCCTTCCTCCATCGCGCCCCGACCCACGGCCACCACGCTGGGCCGCACGGTCCGCATCGAGGAGGAAGCACGTGTCGGAGAAGCAGCAGCACACCCCGGTGCTGGTGGCGGGCGCGGGACTGGCCGGCTTGTCCACCGCCCTGTTCCTGTCCTGGCACCGGGTGCCCTGTGTGGTCGTCGAACGCCATCGCGGCATGTCACCGCACCCGCGCGCCCGGGGCATCAACCCGCGGGCCATGGAGCTGATGCGCTCGGTCGGCCTGGAGCCGGAGGTGCGGGCCACCGAGTCCGCGCGCGCCCTCGCCGGGAACGCCGGGGTGCTCGCCGCCCAGTCGCTGGCCGGACACCAGATGGGGGCGCTGCACGAGCAGTACTTCATGGACGTACGGACCGATCTGAGCGCCCTGTCGCCGACCGGCTGGTGCCTGTGCCACCAGGACGAGTTCGAACCGGTGATCAGGCGGCGCGCGGAGGAACTCGGGGCGCGGTTCTCGTACTTCACGGAGCTGGAGTCGTTCGAGCAGACCGCGGACGGCGTCACCGCGCTGCTGCGGGACCGCGACACCGGCGAGCGGCGCACCCTGACGGCCGACTACCTGGTGGGCGCCGACGGACCGGACAGCCCGGTCCGGCAGGCGCTCGGCATCGGCGTCGAGGGGCCCGGCACCACCGGGCACTTCCTGAACATCCACTTCGAGGCGGACCTGACCGAGCAGGCCGGCGACCGCCGGTTCATCATGTGCTACACCTTCAACGACGCGGTGCGCGGTGCGCTGATGCCGCTGGACAACGCGCGGCGCTGGCTGCTGCACGTGGTGTTCGACCCGGCCGCCGAGGACGCCGCCTCGTTCACCGACGAGCGGTGCCGGGACCTGGTGCGGGCCGCGGCCGGAGTGCCGGACCTGGAGGTGAAGGTCCTCGGCGCGATCCCCTGGGAAGCCGCCGGACGCACCGCCACGGCCTTCGCCTCGGGCCGGGCGTTCCTGGTCGGCGACGCCGCCCATGTGATGCCGCCCAGCGGGGCGTTCGGCTCCAACACCGGTGTCCAGGACGCGCACAACCTGGCGTGGAAACTGGCCGCGGTCCTGCGCGGCGAGGCGGGCCCCGGCCTCCTCGACAGCTACGACCCGGAGCGCCGGCCGGTGTGCGCCGCCACCGTCGAACAGGCGGTACTGCGCTCCAAGGACCGCCCCCGGCTCGCGGAGAAGGAACCCGCGCCGGCCGACCCGGCGATCCACGCCGACACCGAGATCTGGTTCGGCTGGCAGTACCGCTCGGCGGCCGTACTGCCCGACCCCGCCGGCCCCGCGCCGGACGGCGTGTGGAACGGCGACCCGCGCGGACTGCCCGGCACCCGCGCCCCGCACGTCCCGCTCGTCCGGGACGGACAGGAGGTGTCGTCCCTCGACCTGTTCACCCGCACCCCGGTGCTGGTGGCCGGGCCCGGGGCGGGGCCGTGGGCCGGGGCCGCACCGGCCGCCGCACGGCGGGCCGGCGTGGCCCTGGAGGTCCTGCGTCTCGGTGACACGCTGCACGACCCGGCGGACGCCTTCGGCCCCGCGTACGGCGTGGGCCCCGAAGGCGCGGTCCTGGTACGGCCCGACGGTGTGGTCGCCTGGCGGTCCCCCGGCGCCCAGGGTGCCCCCGAGGCCGTACTCGGCGACGTCCTGCGGGTGTTGCTCGCCCGATGACCCCGGCGGCGCGGCGGCGCGGCCCGACCGAGCTCTGACGTTTCGACCGTCCCCGCAACGAGGGACCGAGGGAGAGACCATGTCTGGAATCACCGGCTGGGTGGACTGGTCCCGGGATCTGACCCGGGAACGCGGCACCGTCCTGGCCATGGCCGCGACGATGGCCCTGCGCGGGCCGGACGGCGAGGGGGTCTGGACGAGCCCGCGCGCCGCGCTGGGCCACCGCCACCTCGCGGTGTTCGACCTGGAGGGCGGCGGCCGGCAGCCGGTCGCCCTGGAGCACGACGGCCGGACCGTCGCGGTGGCCGCGCACAGCGGTTCCATCCTCAACCACGAGGAACTGCGGGCCACCCTCTCGCGCCGCGGCCACCGCTTCCGCTCCGGCGGCGACACCGAGACACTCCTGCACGCCTACCTGGAGTGGGGTGCCCAGGCCGTGCAGCGGCTGGAGGGCACCTTCGCGGGCGTGGTGTGGGACGCCCGCCGCGAGGAGCTGTTCCTGGTGCGCGACCGGCTCGGCGTGGAGCCGCTGCTGTACCACCCGACCGCCACGGGCCTGATCTTCGGCTCGGAGGCGAAGGCGATCCTGGCGCACCCGCTGGTGCAGCCGGAGGTCGACGCGGAGGGACTCCAGGAGATCTTCACGTACTCCGGCACCCCGCACGTGGCGCCCTTCCGCGGGATGCACCGGCTGCGGGCCGGGCACCACCTGGTGGTGTCGGCGGGCGGGAGCAGCCGCACCCGGTACTGGGGCGTGGACGCGGCCGAGCACACCGACGACCTGGACACCACCGTGGACACCGTCCGCGGCCTGCTGGAGGAGAGCATCGAACGCAACCTGCGCACCGACGCGCCGGTGGGTTCGCTGCTGTCCGGCGGCCTCGACTCCAGCGGAGTGGTGGGCCTCGCGGACCGGGAGCTGCGCAGGACGGGCCGGCGCATCCGCACCTTCACCGTGGACTTCGCCCGGCACTCGGAGAACTTCCGGGCCACCGACACCCGCGAGTCGCCGGACGCCCCGTACGCGGCCGACGTGGTCCGCCATCTCGACACCGACCACACCGGCGTGGTCCTGGACCCGGCGGAACTGAGCGACGAGGTGGCGCGCTGGCAGGTGCTGCGCGCCAAGGACTACCCCACCCCGCTGGGCGACATGAACACCTCGCTGTACCTGCTGGCGCGCGCGGTCGGCGAGCAGGACACGAAGGTCGTGCTGACGGGTGAGGCCGCCGACTCGCTGTTCCACGGCGTCGCGTGGAACCGTGACCCGGTCGAGTCGCGCATGGACACCTTCCCGTGGGTGGCCCGCGGAGTGGTCCGCGACGACGCCAAGGGGCTGGGCTGCGGGCTGTTCGACGAGTCGCTGCTCAAGGACCTGGCCCCGCTGGAGTACGCGGCGCAGCGCTACCGCGAGTCGGTGTCCGAGGCACCGCACCTGCCCGGCATGTCCGAGCAGGAGCGGCACATGCGCGAGCTGTGCTGGGTGCACCTGACCAACTTCATGGAGAACCAGAACGGGCACACCGAGCGGCTGTTCAAGGCGGTGGGCCTGGAGGTGCGGATGCCGTACTGCGACCACCGGCTCGTGCAGTACGCGTACAACCTCCCCTGGGACATGCAGAACTTCGACGGCCGGGAGAAGAGCCTGCTGCGCGCCGCGGTGCGGCACGTCCTGCCGCAGAGCGTCGTCGAACGGCGCAAGACGCCGTACCCGGTGACCCTCGACCCGGGCTACGAGGAGGCCCTGCGCCGGGAGATGCACGCGCTGCTGGACGACTCGCAGGCCCCGGTGCTGCCGCTGCTGGACGTGCCGGCGGCACGGGCCGCGCTGAAGGACCCCGAGGGCCTCAACCGCTGGGCGCGGCGGGCCAACGTCGAGCTGCCGCTCCAGCTGAACACCTGGCTGCGCAGGTACGGCATCCGGCTGGTGCTCTGACCGGGCGGCGTGCGGGCGAAAGCCCCGGGGCGCGTGGGCGTCCCGGGGCTTTCGCGAGCGCGCGGGCCGCGCTCAGTGGTGGTGGGCCGCCCCGCCGTGGAGGGTCCGGGGCGCCGTGGCCTCGGTGCCGGGTTCGACGACGGTGAACTGGCCCATCATGCCCTCGTCCTCGTGGCGCAGGACATGGCAGTGGTACATGTACGGCACGCGGGCGTCGGTGAGGGTGTCGAAGCGGACGGCGAGCCGGGTCGTGCCGAACTCGTGCAGGTAGACGGTGTCCTTGGGCCCGCGCACATACGGCGGCGGCCGCTCCCCGTTGACGTCCAGGACCTGGAAGGTCGCCCCGTGCACGTGGAAGACGTGGATCCACTCGTCGCCGCGTTCGACCTCCCAGATCTCGGTGGTGCCGGCCGGGATCACCTCGTCGACGCGGTTCATGTCCATCGTCCTCCCGTTGATCTGGAGGCCGGTGAACTCGAAGTGCCGCCTGCGGGCGCCGTCGGGCGCCTCGACCGGGGCGGGGGCGCCGTCGACGCGGGTGGGCAGCGCGGGTGAGGGGCGCAGCCGCCGGTCGGCGCGCAGGGCGATGATGTCGAAGGTGTCGTCGCCGCCCATGAAGCGTTCGGTGGGGAACCCGAGGTCGAGGGAGGGTTCGAAACCGCGCAGGACTACCTCATCGCCGGGTGTGAACTCCACGACGATCTCGGCGCGTTCGCCGGGCGCGAGCAGCAGCCGGTCCATGGCCCGCGGCCGGGCCAGCAGCCCGTTGTCGGTGGCCACCAGGTGGAAGGCGCGGCCGTCGGTGAGACCCAGCCAGTACACGCGCGCGTTGGAGCCGTTGAGGAGCCGGAACCGCACGCGCCGGGTGGTGACCCGGAAGTACGGGTCGTAGGTGCCGTTGACGAGGATGGTGTCGCCGAGCACCCCCACGTTGTCGGCGCCGGCGACGGACTCGGCGAGCCGGGTCTCGGTGAAGTCGAGGGTGTTGTCGGAGTGGAAGTTCTTGTCCTGGATCACCAGCGGCACGTCGTCGACGCCGTACTCCCGTGGCAGGGCGGCGCGTTCGGAGTGCTCGTCGTCGAGGATGATCAGGCCGGCCACCCCGCGGTAGACGTGCGAGCCGGTCGAGCCGTGCGGGTGCGGGTGGTACCAGAGGGTGGCGGCGGGCTGGCGCACCGTCCAGTGCGGGCTCCAGTCGGCACCCGGGTCGATCATCTGGTGCGGGCCGCCGTCCATCGCGGCCGGCAGCAGCATGCCGTGCCAGTGCAGGGTGGTCGCCTCCGGCAGCCGGTTGCGCACCGTGACGGCGAGGTGGTCGCCGCGACGGGCGCGCAGGGTGGGGGCCAGGTAGGTGCCGTTGGCTCCCCAGGTGGGGGTGCGGCGGCCGGGCAGCAGGGCGGTGGTGCCGGCGGCGAGGGTGAGCGGGTAGTGGCGGCGGCCGTCGGCGGAGGGCCCGGGTTCCATCAGTGCGGGGATCCGGACGGCGTTGCGGAAGGACAGCTTTCCGACGTTGCTGCGTCGGCGGTCCTGGTAGACGTGCAGGAAGGTGCCGCCCCAGCCGGCGCCCGCGGCCACGACGACGGCCCCCGCCCCGAGGAGGAGCCGGCGGCGCGGGAGGCGGAGGGCTGGCGTCATGAGCGGGTCCTCGGGTGGGGTCCGACGGTGCGGACCCCACCCTCGGTCACGCCGCCGGAGGCTCGCTGGAGACCGGCTCGAGCCGGTGCACCACCTCGGTGACCGCCATGTCGCCGCCCCGCCGGAACGGCTTCAGCCGCTGCCGGTGCAGGGTGTGTCGGTGGCTGATCTCGAAGTCGCGGAAGGCGCGCTCGCCGGCCCAGTCGGTGAGGACGTAGTACACGCCCTCGTCCTCGGTGGACCTGACCAGCAGCTGCCCCAGGTTGGCGGGTTCGCGGGCGATGCTCTCGCCCACCGACAGCCACACCCGCTCGAAGTCGGCGGCCAGCTCCGGATACACCTCCATGCGGAGGATGACCCGGGTCGGCTCCCGGCCGCCGGCGCTCGCTGTCCCTGCGGTGTCGCTCACGGTGTCCCCTTCTCCGCGGGCGGCCGGTCCAGCCGGAGCACCCGCTTGGTCATGGCCCGCAGTACGGTCCTGGTGAAGATCGGCGCGTCGGTGCAGCGCCAGGCGACCACCCCGTCGGGCCGCACCAGCACGGCGCCCTGCGCGGTGACGCCGTACAGCTCGGGCCAGCGGTCGTCGAGGTCCTCCAGGTCGCTGCCTACGCCGTACAGCTGGACGGGTGTGCCCAGTTCGGCGCCGATCGAGCGGACGGCCTCCCGCCAGGGCCGGTTGTCCGGCCCGGTCAGCAGCACCAGGGAGCGGCCGAACAGGTCGTGCACGGAGATCTCGGCGCCGCCGTGCCGCACCCGCAGATGGGGGGCGCGGCTGCCGGGCCGGCCGTCGTTCTCCGCCGCCCACAGGCCGTAGCCGGGCAGGGTGCCCTCGTCCCAGGGCATCACGGCCGACGAGCGGTAGCGGGCGGCCAGCCAGACCAGCGGGTCCTGGACGAGCTCGGGGTCGGCGGGGTCCGGGTAGGCGGCCAGCAGCCGGGCCCGGTCGCGGGCCCGCAGCACGGCCTGTTCGACGGTGGCCGCGCAGACCGGGCGGCGCTCCTCGTCGTAGCTGTCGAGGAGGTCCGGGTGGGCCCAGCCGTCGAGCACGGCGACGAGTTTCCACGCCAGGTTGTGGGCGTCGATGATGCCGGTGCCCGCGTCGAAGCCGCCGCTCGGCGGCATCATGTGCGCCGCGTCCCCGGCCAGGAACACCTGGCCGGACCGGAAGCGCTCGGCGACCCTCGCCTCACCGGCCCACGGGCTGACGCTGTCGATCCGCGGCTGGAGCCCGGGCACGCCCGTCGCGGCCCGCACCAGGTCGGCGCAGCGCTCCTCGGTGAACGAGTCGGCGGGCTCCAGCTCGGGGTCGTGCCGTACGTGCAGCAGCCAGTCGGCCCGGTTGTCCAGCGGCATCAGGGAGCCGCGGACGCCCGGGTTGTCGACGTAGGCCATGATGAAGCGGCGGCCGCGGAGTTCGCCGGTGAGGTCCGCGGTGAAGCGGACGGTGACGAAGTGGCCGAGGGTCCGGCCCTCGAAGCCGATGCCCAGCCGCTCCCGCACCAAGCCGCCGGTGCCGCCCGCGTCCACCAGGCAGCAGGCCCTGATGCGGTGTTCGTCGCCGGTGGCCCGGTCGCGGACCACCGCGCGGATCCCGTCGTCGCCCCAGCCGTCCCGGTCGAAGGAGACGAGCTCGGCGTCCGGCCGCAGCCGTACGCCGAGGCGCTCCGCCCGCTCCCGCAGCACCTGCTCCAGCTCCGCCTCGTCGCACAGGCACCAGGTGGTCGGCGACAGGGCGCTCAGGTCGGTGTCGACGTCCACCACGTACTTGGCGTCCAGGGCGCCCAGTTCGTGCCCGGCGAGGGACTCCGCGGCGATCACCCCCGAGTTGCCGGCCAGCGCCCGGGCCGACGGCAGAGCCCGGATCGCCTCCTCCAGGCCCAGGGAGCGCAGCAGTTCCATGGCGCGGGGGTGGACGCCGAGGATGCGCGGCGGGCGGAGGCGCTCCCGCGGGCCTTCCAGCAGGTGGCAGTCCACTCCCTGTTCGGCGAGGAAGAGAGCCGCCGCCAGCCCCGCCGGCCCCGAGCCGGCCACCAGGACATCGGTGTTCCGGAGCGCACTCCGGCCTGTACTGGGCACTGCCTCACATCCCTTCGACTGGTGCTACGACTGGTGCTCCACGAGCACGGAGGCGTCCTTGTCCCCGTCGCCCGCGGCCACCACGGACGCGAACCGCTCGCGTACGGCGGCGAGGACCGGCATCCCGGTGTCGTACTGGGCGGCGGCTTCCAGCGCGAGCCGGATGTCCTTCTCCATCAACTCCGAGCGGAAGAACGCCGGTTCGTAGGACTGCTTGAGCATCAGGTCAGCGCGAAACCGCATGACCATGGAGCTGAAGCCGCTCCCCGAGACCACGCTGATCAGCTGTTCGCGGTCCAGGCCGGCCGCGGTGCCGTAGGCGACGGCCTCCGACAGCGAGGCGACCTGGGCGCCGAGCAGCAGGTTGAGGATGAGTTTCAGGCTGGCGGCGGTACCGGGGGCGCCGACGTGGACGACCTCGCTGCCGATCGCCTCCAGCACCGGGCGGGCCTCGTACAGGTCGGCGGGGTCGCCGGCGGTGTACACCCGCAGTTCGCCCTTTCGGGCCTGGAGGGGGTTGCCGACGACGCATGCCTCGACCCGGCGCAGCCCCCTGGCCGCGAGCCGCTCGGCCGCCGTGCGGGCGTAGCCCGGCGAGACGGTCGAGGTGTCGACGATCACGGCGCCCGGCTGGAGGACCGGCACCACCCGGCCGAACAGCACCTCGTCGACCGCCTTCTCGTCGCTGAGGCTCAGCAGGACCAGGTGGTGGCCCGCCGCCGCCCGCTCGGGGGCGTCGGCGAGGCTCGCGCCCGCCGCGACGAGCGGTGCGGCCTTGCTCGCGGTGCGGTTGAAAACGGTGAGCGTGTGCCCGGTGTCGAGCAGCCGCCGGGCCATGCCCCCGCCCATGTTGCCCAGGCCGATGAAGGCCAACTGGGTGTTGCTCATGGTGGGTTCTCTTCTCTGTGTCTGTCTGCGTCTGTCTGCGGCTGTCTGCGGCTGTCTGCGTCACCTGCGTCTGCCGCGTCTCTGCCTGTGTCCGTCCGCGTCTGCCGCGCCGCTGGTGTCCGTGTCGCGGCCGCGTTCAGTACGCGGCGTCGACCTCGTAGACGGCGAACGGAGCGGTGGTCCGGGTGTCGCGGTAGGGCCGCAGCGGCGCGGTGTCCTCACGGTGCGCGGCGCCGGCCTCCCACTCCAGGAAGGCGGCCAGCGACTCCCAGCGGCTCATCACCACGAGCGCGGAGGGGTCGTGCGGACTGCGCAGCAGCTCGTTGCCGAGCATGCCCGGCACCTCCGCGAGCCGCTTGCTGACCTCGTGGTAGGCGGCGCGGACCGCGTCGAGCCGCTCCTCGTCCGGCGCCGCCTGGTACACGAGCACCCGGACCTCGCCGCCGCCGTCAGCGGGCATCGACGGCCGCCCTGCCCTCGAGGGAGTGCAGGACCTCCAGCACGTGGAAGGTGCCGCCCTTGCGGAACGGGTGCAGGGTGGCGCGGTGTTCGAGGTGGACGGGGCTGTCCTCGAACTCCCGGAAGCGCGGCTCGTCCACCCAGTCGCTGATGATGACGTACGTGCCGTCCGGCTCGCGGGACAGCGACTGGCCGAGGTTGGCGGGGTGCCCGGTCACCGCGTCGGTGCCGCTCAGCCACGCCCGCTCGAAGTCCGCCGCCGTGCCGGGCTCGATCTCCAGGCGCAGCATCACACGGAAGGCCATCAGGAGATCCCCCCGTCGACGCCGATGGTGTTGCCGGTGACGTAGCGGGACAGGTCGCTGGCCAGCCACAGGACGGCGCCGGCCACCTCGTCGGGCTTGCCGAGCCGGCCGAGGGCGGTCTTGGCGCCGTACCGCTCCGTCATCAGCTTCTTCTGGTCGTGCGGCAGCTCGTGGAAGTGCTCGGTCTCGATGACGCCGAGGGCGACGATGTTGAAGCGGATGCCCTGGCCGCCGAACTCCTTGGCGAGCGAGCGGTTCAGGCCGACCAGCGCGGCCTTGGTGGCGGTGTAGTGGGAGCGCAGCGGGATACCGGCGTCCACGGCACGGGAGCCGATGGAGATGACCGAGGAGCCCTCGCCGAGCAGCGGCAGCGCGTGCTGGATGACCAGGTGGGCGCCGGTGAGGTTGGTGGCGAGGACGCGCTGCCACTCCTCCAGGGAGAGGCTGGCGTAGGGGATGTGGCTGATCGCGCCCGCGTTGTTGACCAGCAGGTCGAGGCGGTCGCCGTGCAGTTCGCGGACCTTGGTGAGCAGCTCGGCTATCTCCTCGGGCTGCGACAGGTCGGCGCGCAGCACGTGGTGGTTGCCTCCGGTCTCCTTGAGCTCCTCCTCCAGGCTGGTGACGTAGTCGCTAGGGTGCTGGTAGCAGGTGACGACGTCGACGCCGGCCCGGGCCAGGGCGAGCACGACACCCCGGCCGACACCACGGGTGCCACCGGTGACCAGGGCCTTCTTGCCCCTCAGTTCGAGGTCCATGGGATAACGCTCCTCAGGTGTGGGAGTTGACGTTCAGAGCAGGACGCCGAGCGCGACGCAGTTGACGGCGAGCGCGGCCACGGTCAGCCAGCTGCGCCGGCGGTTCCACGCGCCCCACGTGGGGCGGGGGTCGCGGGTGGCGAAGTCGGCCGGCAGGTGGTCCGGGTCGAGGGTGCGCATCCACCGGTTGACCGGGACGTTCTTGGTGACGGAGATGACGGCCGTGGCCGCCGCGAGCAGGGCCGCAGCGGCGAACAGGCCGCGGGCGGCGGCCTCCTCGGCGCGCACGGCCAGCACCGCGTCGCAGATCACGGTGCCGACGAGGCAGACCGGCATAGCCGGGTCGTAGCGCTGCCCGAAGAACGCGTGGGCGTGGACGTAGCGGTCCGCGGGCAGCGAGGCGAGGTACGGGAAACCACCGAGCTGGGTGCCGAAGAGCACCCCCGCGGCCAGCCCGTTGAGGAGCAGCAGCAGCGGAGCGAGGACGGACAGCATGACCGGCCCCTCATCCGGCGACCGCGTGGACCGCGGCCTCGACCTTCTGCTTGATGAGTTCCATCTGCACCTTGGTGTTGCGGTTGAGGTGCGCGGTCATCTGCTCGTCGTCCACCGGCGCGGCGGGCTTCATGTGGAAGTCCTGCACCCAGCGCATGCGGACGCCGCCGCCGGGCTCCTCGGTGTACTCCCAGAAGATGGTCATGAACTCGAACGGCCCGGTCTCCACGCGTTCGGCGCGGACCGTGCGGGTCTCGGCGAAGCTGGTGCGCCGCGAGACCCAGCTCCACACCTGGCCGTCCTCGTCCGGGTGCATGGTGAGCCGGAAGACCACCGTGTCGCCGTCGCGCTCCAGGACGTCGGCCGAGGCGTACTCACTGAACAGGTGGGGCCAGTTGGGCACGTCGTTGGTGATCTCCCACACCCGCTCCAGCGGTGCGTCGATGACGATGTGGTTGTCGGTGTGTCCAGCCATGGGGCACTTCCTTGTCGGATGCGTGTGTCGCGGGTCAGCGGCCCAGGACCAGGGCCGAGGTGAAGCCGCCGTGGCCGCGGGCCAGCACCAGGGCGTGGCGCAGCGGGACCTCCCGCGGCTGGTCGGTGACCAGGTCGATCTCCAGGCCGGGGGCGGGCTCCCGGGTGCCGGTGGTGGGCGGTACGACGCCCTCGCGCAGGCTGAGGAGGGCGGTGGCCACGTCCAGCGGGGCGCCGCCGCCGTACAGCCGGCCGGTGAGGGTCTTGGGCGCGGTGACGGGCACCCCGCGCGGTCCGAAGATCCGCGTGATGGCCTCGGCCTCGTCGCGGTCGTCGGCGACCAGGCCGGCGGCGTCCGCGAAGACCACGTCGATGTCGGCTGGGCCGAGGCCCGCGTCGCGCAGCGCGGCCACGGCCGTGCGGTGCAGTGCGCGCGGGCGCCCCGACTCGGGTGCCGGGTCGAAGCCGGCGGCGTAGCCGAGGACCCGGCCGTAACCGGCGCCGCGCTCGGCGGCGGCCTCGGCGCTCTCCAGGACGAGGATCGCCCCGCCCTCGCCCGGCAGGTACCCGGACGCCTCGGCGTCGAAGGGCAGGTAGGCGCGCTCCGGGTCGGGGACCGTGGAGAGCTTGCCGGTCGTCAGCTGGGCGGTGAAGCCGTAGGGGCACAGCGAGGCGTCGGTGCCGCCGGTGACGACGAGCCGGGCGCCCCTGCGGGTGAGCCGGCGGGCCTGGCCGATGGCGTCCAGGCCGCCCGCCTGCTCGCAGGCCAGCACCCCGCACGGGCCGCGCATCTTGTGCCGGATGGACAGCTGGCCGGTGGTGGCGGCGTAGAACCAGGCGATCGACTGGTAGGCGCCGACCCAGCCGGGGTCGTTGCGGTAGAGGGAGGTCATCTCCTTCTGGCCGAACTCGGTGCCGCCGGACGAGGAGGAGGTGACCACCGCCATCTCGTACTCGGGGATGCTCGCGATGTCGGCCCCGCAGTCCGCGAGGGCGGCCTCCGCGGCGGTGAACGCGAGGTGGGTCCAGTGGTCGGTCTGGGAGACCAGCCGGCTGGGCACGTTGCCCTGGGCGTCGTACCCGGGGACCTGGCCCGCGTGGCGCACCGGGTAGCTCTCCGGGTCGAAGCGCTCGATGCGGCCGATGCCGGACTTGCCGGCGAGCACCGAGGCCCAGTGGTCCTCGACGCCGATGCCGGTCGGCGCGACGATGCCGAGGCCGGTGATCACCGGGGCGCTGGTGGATGCGGTCATCGGGCACTCCTTCCGGCCGCGGCCGCCGCGGAGCCCGGGCGGGCCAGCAGCATCGCGGTCTGGAACCCGCCGAAGCCGCTGCCGACGCTGAGCACGACGTCCATGGCGTGGTCGCGCGCGGTGACCGGGACGTAGTCCAGGTCGCACAGCGGGTCCCTGGTCTTCAGGTTCGCGGTCGGCGGCACCACCTGGCGGTCCAGGGCCAGGGCGCAGGCGGCGACCTCGATGGAGCCGATCGCCCCGAGGGAGTGGCCGACCATGGACTTGATGGAGCTGACCGGGATGTCGTAGGCGTGCTGTCCGAGGCTCCGCTTGAAGGCGGCGGTCTCGTGCCGGTCGTTCTGCTTGGTGCCCGAGCCGTGGGCGTTGACGTAGCCGACGGCGGTCGGGTCCAGCTTCGCCTGGTCGAGGGCGACGGTGATCGCCTCGGCCATCTCCCGGCCGTCCGGCTTGAGTCCGGTCATGTGGTACGCGTTGCTGCGGCCCGCGAAGCCGACGATCTCGGCGTAGATGCGGGCGCCCCGGGCGAGCGCCGCCTCGCGTTCCTCGACGACCATGACGGCGGAGCCCTCGGCGAGGACGAAGCCGTCCCGTTCGCCGTCGAACGGGCGCGAGGCGTGCTCCGGGTCGTCGTTGTTGGAGGTCGTCGCCCGGATCGCGTCGAAGCAGGCGGACGTGATGGGTGAGATGGGGGCGTCGGTGGCGCCGGCCACGGCGACGTCCGCGGAGCCCTCCTCGATCAGCTGCACGGCGTGCCCGAGGGAGTCCAGGCCCGAGGTGCAGCCGGTCGAGATCAGCGCGACCGGGCCCTCGGCGCCGACCTCCCAGGCCACCTCGGCGGCCAGGGTGGAGGGCACCATGTACCCGTACAGGTGGGGCACGCCGTACTCGTGGTCGACGAGCCACTTGCGGCCGCTGTCGGAGAGGGTGACGTACTCCTCCTCCAGGCCCATGGTGCAGCCGACGGCGCTGCCGATGGAGACGGTGAGCCGCTCCGGGGCGAGGGACGCCAGGTCGAGGCCGCTGTCGGCGACCGCCTCGCGGGCGCTGACCACGGCGAACTGCGCGGCGCGGTCCATCCGGCGGATCTGCCGGGGGGTGAGTCCGGCGGCCGCCGGGTCGAAGTCGACCTCGGCGGCGACCTGCGAGCGGAAGGCGCCGGCGTCGAAGAGCGAGATCCGCCGGGTGGCGGTGCGCCCCTCGGACAGCGTCCGCCAGAACGCCTCCCGGCCCACCCCGCCCGGCGCGACCGCGCCGACCCCGGTGATGACGGCCCGTCGGGTCACGGCGCGCCACCCACGTCCGGGTTGGCCTGGTCGGGGCGCTGCGCCTGCTCGGTGTCCACGTGGCCGAGCTCAGGGCGCGGCGCCAGCGGGGACAGGTGGAAGGCGCACCGGGCGGTGCCTGCGCCGGTGTTGACGAGGCGGTGGCGGACCCCGATGGGCACGAGCAGCGAGTCGCCGGCCCCGAGGGTCACCGGCTGGCCGTCGAGCGTCATCTCCAGGGTGCCGTCGACGACGTGCAGGAACTCCTCGGAGTACGGGTGGTAGTGCTCGGTGACCCAGTCACCGGGCTCCAGGGTCATGACGCCGCCGAAGCCCGAGGTGCAGCCCACCGTCTTGGGGCTGAGCGTGACGCGGAGGTCACCCCCGCGCTTGGTGTTGGCCTCGACCTCGTCCGACGACACCTTCACGGTACGGCTGATGGCGGTGGTCACTGGATTCGTCCTCCGTCCTTGGTCCAGATGTAGAAGGGCTCGGCCATCGCGTCCCTGGGCTCCTTCCAGTCGGGGTCGTAGGGCTCCACGCACTGGGCGAGCCGGGTGTTGATGTCGTCGTAGAGCGGGTGGCTGCGGGCCCGGTACAGGTTCGGGCCGATGTCGTCGTCGGCCTCGACCAGGTGGAAGTAGAGGCCGTGGAACGAGAACAGGGTGCGGCGGCTGACGCCGATCATGTGGGGCAGGTCGGTGGCGTCCGACTCGCCGAAGATCTTCGCGATGTCGTCCGTCCTGTCCGGACGGAGCTTGGCGACGATCAGGGTGCGGTGCACGGTGTACCTCCTGGTCCGGTGACCGGTGAGCGCGAGCGGTCGACCGGGAACGTCCCACCGCGGACTACAGGTCGGCTCGAAACCGGCCGGAAGGCGCCGGCCGCGGCAGGGGTTCGAGCGGTTCTCGTGCGGGCTGGGGTGGGCTGGCGGGAACGACCCCGACGAGTGAGGAACAGGCATGCCGTTCGCAGCCATCACCTACGACATCAAGCCCGGGTACGAGAAGGAACTCGCCGAGATCTTCGGTGACTTCAAGCGCGTCAGGAGCAGCAGCGTGCGTGACGAGCGGGGCGGGTCGGCCGGAACGATCCTGGCCACGGCCGTGTTCCTGCGCGGCGACACGCTGGTGCGGGTCATCGAGTACACCGGCGACCTGGAGGCGGTGGCCCGGCACATGGCCACGCAGCCCGGGGTGCGCGAGGTGGAGGCGAAGCTGAAGCCGTACCTGACCAGGCCCCGTGAGACGGACACGGTGGAGGGCTTCGTCGCCACGTTCCGGCGCAGCCTGCTGAACACGGTCGCCCAGATCTCGGTGCGGGACCTGCCGGGCGCGGCCTGAGCGGACATGGTGCGGCGGCCGTACGTCTTCACGTACGGCCGCCGCACCATGGGGGGGTCAGAGCGCCGTGACCCCCGCGGCCGTCACCGCCAGCGCGGTCACGGCCAGAAGGGTGCGCAGGAGGTGCCAGCGCCGCCACAGGGGCCGCGGGTCCTCCCAGTCGGCGGGGATGTCGGCCGGGTCGGTGATCGCCTTGACCCGGCGGTTGATGGGCACGTTGCACAGGTGGGAGACGCCGGAGACGCCCAGCAGCAGCACCGCGGCGACCGCGAACAGGGCGCGGGCGGCGCCGTCCCCCACCACCGCGAGGACCGCGGTGACCGCGGTGCTGCTCAGCACGATCACCGGCATCGTGGGATCCCAGTTCCGCCCGAGCAGCTGGTGCGCGTACACGTACGTGCCCCGTTCCATCGCGAACAGCGCGGGCAGCACACTCAGCGCGACGGCGAACAGCACTCCCGCGGTGACACCGCTGCCCAGCAGGGCGACGACGCCGAGAACGCCTTCGGGCCCGGTCATGGCGTGCCGGCCCCCGCGGGGTGGCTCTCCACGGTGAGCTGGGCGATCGTGCGCATGGTGGCGTCCCGGAAGTGCGCGGCGAACCCGGCGGGCGTGGTGGTGTCCGTGTGCCGCTCCTCGGCGAGGTACGGGGCGAGCTTGGTCTCCAGGACGTGCACGCCCTTCTGCGCGGCCATGTGCCGGCCGATCGCCGCGAAGTCGCCCTCGTAGTGGATGACCCGGACGAGCACGTCGTCCTTGAGGAACACGCCGGTGCCGAGCAGCCGTCCGGCGGCGTCGCCGTCGTCGCCGGCGAAGTCGGGGCGGTCGACCCGCTGGAAGCCGGCGAAGATCTCGGCGATCTCCTCCTCGTGACCGGGTTTCACCCGGTAGGTGATGGCGGCGTAGGGCATCAGATTCCTCCGTCTACTTCGATGGTGGTGCCGGTGACGTATGCGGCCGAGTCGCCGGCCAGGTACAGCACCGCTCCGGCGACGTCCTCGGGACGCCCGAGGCGGCCCAGCGCCGTCAACGCGGTGAGGCGGGCGACGAGTTGGGGCGGCAGGCCGGCGCCCGGCTCGGTCTCGGTGACGCCGGGCGCGACCAGGTTGACCCGGATGCCCCGGCCGCCCAGCTCCTTGGCGAGGGCGCGGGTGAAGCCGACCAGCGCCGCCTTGGACGTGCTGTAGTGCACCCCGAGCGGACGGCCGCGCAGGGCCACCGACGCGCCGATGTTGACGACGGACGCGCCCTCGCCCAGCAGGTCGAGCACCGCCCGGGTGACCAGGTAGGCCGAGGTGGTGTTGTGGTCGAGCACCCGGTGCCACTCGTCCTCGGACAGCTTCTCGAACGGGACGTGCCCGTCGACCCCGAGGTTGTTCACCAGCACGTCCAGTCCGCCGAACCGGCCGAGGACCGCGTCGGCCAGCCGCTCGGCGCCGGCCGGGCCGGTCAGGTCCGCGGCGACGAGGGTGAAGTCGGCTCCCAGTTCGGTGAGTTCGCGGGTGAGCCGGTCGGCCGCCTCGCCGTCGCCGCGGTGGGCGACGGCGAGGCGGGCGCCGGTCCGGGCGAAGGCCAGCGCCGTCGCCCGGCCGATACCTCGGGTGCCGCCGGTGACCAGCACCCGCCGGCCGGCCGGCGGGTCGTCCGGTACCGGGGAGCCCGGTGCGGAGGCCGCCGCTGTCACCGGATCGCCCCGGCGCGCGGCGCGGCCTCGATCATCCTCAGCAGCATCTGCGGGGTCTCGGCCTCGGCCACGGCGTCGTCGTCGAGCACGATGCCGTACTTGCGGTTGATCACGCTGGTGACCTGGAGCAGGGCGAGGGAGTCGTAACCGAACTCCAGGAACGGGGTGTTCAGGGCCTCGTCGCCCTCGAAGGCCATGCCCTCCTCGGGGGCACCGACGCATTCGAGCAGCAGCTCGCCGAGTTCGGCCAGGGTGATGTCGTTCACGATGGTTCCTTTCGGTCCTTGGCTGGGGTGTGCGGACTGCGGGAGGGACGGATCGGCGGTGGGGCGGCCGACCCGTGCGGCTGGTGGGGCCGGTGCGGCCGGTGCGGCCGGTGCCGCCGGTGGGGCCGGTGCCGCCGGTGGGGCCGGTGCCGCCGGTACGACCGGTGCCGCCGGTGCGGCCGGGCCGGTCAGTACGGGCTCACCAGCAGCGGTGCGCCGCCGGCGGACGCGCCCACCGGGTCCAGGCGCGGGGAGGAGTCGAGCACCGCGCGGTGCAGGTGCTCCAGGCCGGGCGAGGGATCGAGACCGAGGCTCTGGTTGAGCGCGGTCCGCAGGTGCCGGTACACCTCCAGCGCGTCGCTGCGCCGGCCCGCGCGGTACAGCGCGAGCATCAGCTGCTCGTGCAGTCCCTCGTGCAGCGGGTGCCGGGCGGCGAGCCCGGACAGCTCGCCGACGAGCTCATGGTGGCGGCCCAGCCTCAGGTCTGCCTCGATCCGGCCGTGAAGAACGCTCATCCGCGACTCGTCGAGCCGGGTGGCCTCCACCTCCAGCTGCGCCCCGCACTGCACGTCGGCCAGGGCCCGGCCGTGCCACAGGGCGAGCGCGCGGCCGAAGTACGACGCGGCCTCCGCCCAGTCGCCCTGCTCCAGCGCCCGGTGTCCCACCGAGGACAGGGCGTCGTACTCGCGGGCGTCGATGAGGCCGCCCTGGGTGTCGAGCCGGTAGCCGCCCGGCTCGGTCACCAGCACGCTCTTGGCGCCGTGCGGCAGTTCGGCCCGCTCGTCGCCGAGGGCCGCGCCGATGACGTGGCGTATCTGGAGGATGTAGGTCTGCAGCGTGGTCTGCACGCTGCGGGGCGGGCTCTCGCCCCACACCTCCTCCACCAGTGAGGCGACCGAGACGACCTCGTCGGCCTGCAGGGCGAGCAGCGCGAAGACCTTGCGCGGCTTCACCGCGGTGAGGTGCACCGGCACCCCGGCGAGAGTGGCCCGGAACGGGCCGAGGACGCTGATGTCCATCCGCAGAACTCCTTCGGGAACGGTGTTGGTCAGCCGGTGGGAAGCGGCGCCGCGGAGCGCAGCGACTGCCCGACGGCTCGCGGCACCTCACGCCCGCGGACGAAGAAGTGCGCACCGGGGACGGTCCGCAGCCCGAAGCCCGCGTCGGTGCAGTGCTCCCAGGCCCGGATCTGAGGGATCGTCACCATGCGGTCGTCCCGGCCGGCGAAGGCCTCCACGGGACACGGCAGGGGACGGACCGGCGCGGCGCGCAGGTCACGGGCCAGCAGCAGATCGGCCCTGAGGGTGTCGAGGGTGCTGCGCAGCCTCTCGGGCCGCGCCAGCAGCACCTCGGGGATGCTCTCCTCGTCGGCCATCGCCGCGATCAGCTGCTCGTCGGTGAGGGCCTCCAGGTCGCCCCGGTCCAGCAGGTCCGAGGGGAGCTGCGGGGCGCTGCACGCCCCGGCCAGCAGCAGCAGAGGCGGACGCAGCCCGCGGGCGGCCACGTGCAGGGCGAGCCGGTAGGCGACCAGCGCCCCCATGCTGTGCCCGTAGAAGGCGTACGGCTTCTCCAGCAGCGGCCCGAGGTCCTGGAGCAGTTCCTCGACCAGCCGCCCGGTGTCGGTGATCCGCGGCTCACGCAGCCGCGTCTCCCGGCCCGGCAGCCGCACCGGGAGGACGGACACCTCCGGTCCGACCCGGTGCTGCCAGCCGGCGAAGGCCATGGCGCCCGCGCCGGCGTGGTGGAAGCACAGCAGCCGGGTTCCGGCCTCGTCGGCCTTCGGCCGCACCGCGAGATACCGATGCACCCGACACCCCCCTTCGTCCCCGCACCGCTCGGCGGGTGCGGGCTCCGAGAGTCACCGCACCACCTGGAAGGCCGCTCAACGCTCACTGGACCGGGGGTCGGGCACCGCGGGCAGCAGCGGGCGGTCCGCGGCGCCGTCGCGCGAGCCGAACCCGGGGTCGTAGACGGCCGCGCTCAGCGTGTAGGCGTCCTCGGCGAGCCAGCTGTGGAAGGACCACTCCCAGCCGGCGCCCGGTGTCCCGTCCGGCCGCAGCATCTGTACCTGCTGGTCCTCGGGGGTGAAGCCGAACTCGGTGAAGCGGAACCGCAGGCCCTGTCCGATGGCCTTGCTGTACGCCTCCTTCAGCGTCCACAGCCGTACCAGCTCGCGGTTGCGCCGGTCCTCCGCGACGCTCTCCAGGGCCTCCAGTTCGCAGGGGGTGCACACCTGCCGTTCGGTGCCGAGGCCCAGCATCCGGCGGTCGGCGTTCTCCATGTCGACGCCGATCCGGCCGTTGCGGGTGAGCCCGACCACGAGGAGTTCCTCGGTGTGGCTGATGCTGACGTCGAGCTGGTCGACGCCCCGCAGATGGGGTCGTCCGCCGGGTTTGTAGGCGAGTTCCAGTTCGTCGGGCGAGGTGCCGAGCACCGCCGCGGCGGCCGACTTCAGCAGCAGCCGGGAGGCGACGAACCGGGACCGGTTGGGGACGTGGGTCATCTCCAGCAGCCGTTTGTGGTCGCGGCCCAGGGCGGCGGCGAGGCCGGGCCGCTCCAGGTCGTCGGGGAGCCAGTCCTCGACGGCCGCGTAGATCACCGACGTACCGGTGGACTCGACCTCGCGCCGTACCCGCAGCCAGGAGTCCGCGGGGCCGCGGTTGCGCAGCGGTCGCATCACGCCACCGGCAGTCCGGCCATGCGCTCCAGCCGCCCGGCCAGCGCCCCGATCGTCTGCGCCCCGAGCAGCATGTCGGGCAGGGACGCCTCGCGCAGGGCCGGGAAACGTGCCTCCAGGCAGCCCTTGAGCTGGAGCATCATCACCGAGTCGAAGCCCAGGTCGTGCTGGAGGTGCAGGCCGGCGGTGAGCCGGGCGGGCGGGCGGTCCAGTATCCGTCGTATCTCCTCCACGAGCACGGGCAGCGCGGTGCCGGCGGTGTCGTTCATGGGGTCTGCCTTCCTCATCGGCCGATCGGGGTGGCGTACAGGTCGTAGCTGCGGGCGTCGTCGAAGCGGTCCAGCACCTCGGCCAGCAGGTGTTCGGTGCCGGACTCCGGCGCCCGTACGGCGGTGCGGTCCAGCCGGCCGACGATGCGGGACAGCGCCAGCGCGGCCCAGGCGGGCTCGGCGAGCAGTCCGCCGCCTTCGCCGGGGGCGCCGTGCCGCCACACGCCGAGGCACGCGGCGCCCGCGACGATCAGCGCGTAGCGGTCGGCCAGGGCGTACACCCGGGGGCTGAGGTCCCGGCCGGGCGGCCGCTCGGCGAGCCGTCCGCAGTCCTCGCGCAGCAGCCGCAGTTCGGTGTCCAGGGCGTCGGCCGCCTCGCCCAGCGCCCCGGCGAACTCGCCGTGCGCCGCGCGGACCCGGCGCACGGTGGCGGGCAGGGAGCCCAGCAGCGAGTCGCCCGCGGCGGGCAGCACCAGCTCGTCGGGGCGCACCGGCGGCAGGTCCGGGTCGTACGGCCGGAACAGCCGGGCGCAGGCGTCGGCGCGGGGCGTCCCGGCGGCCTCGGCGGGCTCGGGCGGCGGGGTCAACTCGGGCAGTCGCAGCAGGTGTTCGACGATGGCGGAGCGGCTGGCCGCGGTCCCGGCGCTGCCGAGCCCGATCATCGGCAGGTCGCGGGCCGCCTTCTGGAACAGCCCGTAGCTGCCGGTGGTGGCGTAGGACTCGGCGCCCAGCACGATGGACAGGTCGTAGACCATCTCGGTGAGGATCGTGGGCAGCAGGTACTTCACGACCGCGCTCAGGGTGCGGCTCTCGCGGGGCAGCAGATGCGGCGCGCGGGTGGCGACGAGCGAGAGGCAGTCGCACACCAGCAGGTCGGTGAACGCGTCCACGAGCGCGAACCGGGTACGGGCGCTGTGCAGCGAGGCGCGGCTGCGGGAGCGGTGCGCGCGGGCGAACGCGACGGTGGTGCGCAGCGCGGTGTCGGCGCAGCCCAGCGCCATCGAGGAGCCGGTGCCGCGGGTGATGGGGAAGGCCCGCTCGGCGAGCCGGGCGCCGCCGCCCTCGGGGCCCAGCAGCCGGTCGGCGCCCAGCCGGTGACCGGTGAACTCCAGTCCCTGCACGACACAGCCGCGGATGCCGCTGGTGCGGCGCCGGGGCAGCACGGTGACACCGGGGCCGGCCGCCGCGGGTCCGGGCAGCAGGAACGCCGTCTGGGCGTCGCCGCCGGCCTGCGGGGTGTGCGCGAACACGACGAGCGCGTCGACGCGCGCCGCGTTGTTGAGGGCCTCCTTGCGCCCGTCGAGCCGGTGGCCGCCGGGTTCCCGGACCGCGGTGAGCCGGTTGTGCAGGAAGTCGTTGCCGGGGGCGGGTTCCGGGTAGGCGCCCGCCATCCGGCCGCCGGACAGCAGCAGTTCGGCGGTCCGCCGCCGCTGCTGCCCGGTGCCGTCCGCCCACACGGTGGCCGCCGCCAGGTAGGACGTCAGCCCGTGGGCGAGCCCGAGGGCCGCGTCCCGGCGGAAGACCGCCCTGAGCACCCGGGCGAGCACGTCCAGCCGGTCGAGCCGGCCACCCAGCTCGCGGGGCACGAACTCGGCGTTGAGCCCGAAGTCGTCGAGGAGCCGTTCGGCCGCGGGCAGCAGCCGTTGCCTTCCGTCGGCGGCGAGGAAGTGGTCCGCGCCCAGAGGGTTGCCAGGGTCGTCGAGATCGCCGAGGTCGTGTTCGAGCCGCGCTATACGTTCCTGTACGGCCCTCTCGGCGGCCTCCGCCCTGTTCACCACCGTGGTCATGGCTGTCTCCGTCCTCGATGTGGGTCCCGCTCCGCCCATGCCTAACCGGCGTGGCTCAAGAGGCCCTCAAGTCCTCCCGGCAAGGCTCGTGGGCGTCGTGGGGGATCGGCAGGACCGGCACGGGTGTGCCGTCGGCCTCGAACCTGACGCCGCCGATCCACATGCCGCCGTAGGCGACCAGCGCGTACCAGACCGGCCTGACCAGGCGATCGACCGCGAAGCGGGTGAGTGTGCGTCCCGGATCGCGGGGAATGCGTCCGACATCGTCGGTGGTAGTGGTCATGAACGTCCCTTCGTCTGCTGTTCTCGGGTGACGGACGGTCCCCGTCCGCGCTCGGCGGGTCCTCGAGGAACCCTCGTGACGGCACACCGCGGCCCGCGTTCGAGCGGGACTCGAGCGGGGCGTGGTCGACTGGTGGCGCGTGTACGCGAGGGGGCGTGCGCGCTTGCGGACAGCACGGAGGGGGAGGTGGGTCCCACTGATGCCCCCACACGGGTCCGGCGGCCGGGTGACGAGCCTCCAGCGCTTCACGGCGGCGGACCCCGGCGCGGAACCGGCCCCCGGACTGCGCGCCTACGCCCGCCATCGCGAGGGCCTGCGGGGCTTCGACAGCGGGATCACCCTCCGGCTGTCCGGCCGGGGTGGCGACCATGTCCGTCTGGAGCAGTGGAGCGGCATGGACGCGCTGCTGCGGGCCACCCACGACGAGAGCTTCCTCCCGCGCCTGGCCGCGGTGACGGCACGGGCCGAGGTACGGCACGAACTCGCGGTGAGCGTGGGCCGGATGCCGGCCGCGGTACCGCTCGCCGGCGCGGCCCGCGTGGTGTTGGTGCGGGCCGTCGTGGAGAGCGAACCGGCCCGGTTCGAGATGGACTTCGGGGCGCTGGTGGGTTCCTGCGTGACCGCCGCCGGGTACGGCGGCAGCGATCTGCTGCGCTCGGTGGTCGACCCGCGCGCCTACACCGGCGTCCTGTGGTGGCGCGACCGCGACTCCTGCGCCCGGGCCCTCGCCACGGCCGCCTACCTGGACCGCCGGACGAAGCTGACGAGCGCGGCCCGGGTGGGCGAACTCCACGCCGAGCCGCTCGGGGACGGATGACGTCTCCCCCGGCCCCCGGCTCCCCCGCGCCGCCGGACGACCGCGTGGAGCCGTTCTCGAGCGGACGCACCGCCGGGCCGCGAGCGGGTCCCGAGGCGGTGGCGGGAGGCTCGGAGCATGGAAACTCCCTTGTCTCTCGCCATCGTGCGCGGCCGGCCGACCGCGGAGGAACTCGCCGCGGTGACCGCGGTGCTGCTCGCCCGGCTGCGGTCCGCCGCAGGTGAGGACGGCACACCCGGGGGCGCGGCCGGCATGCCCGCCGACTCCCCGGCGCGGGCCGGCTGGGGCTCGGGAGGTCCGCGCCCGCGCCCGCCGGTCGGCTGGTCCCGCGCCTGACGCGCGTCCCGCGACCAGCCCGCGTCGAGCGTCCCTCTAGAAGCCGCGCCGTACGTTCGAGAACACGATGGGTCCGGGCGCGCGGACGACGGGTCGGGCGCCCGCACCCGACGAACTGCAGGGGGACCCCACATGACGGAACACCGCACCTTCACCGGACTGATACTCGACAGAACAGAGCGGACACCCGACCGCGAGGCGTTGCTCCTCCTGCCGGAGAGCGACGACCGCGGACGACCGAACCCGGTTTCCTACCGTGCCCTGGACGCCGCCGCGCGGGAACTCGCCGGCTGGCTCCAGGCGCGGGGCGCGGCGGGCGAGCGGGTGCTGCTGATGCACACCTCCCGCCGCCAGTTCACCGTGTCGTTCCTGGCCTGCCTGTACGCCGGTGCCATCGCGGTCCCGGTCCCGCCGACCGGCGGACGCCGTCATCACGCGGTCCGGGTGGCGGGCATCGTCAAGGACGTGGCGCCCTGCGCGACGTTCACCGACGCCGCGCTCGCCCCCGACGTGTCCCGGCTGCTGGCCGCCTGCGGGTACGGGTCGGTGCCCTGCCTGGCCGCCGACGCGGTGCCCGCGCGCAGCGAGTGGCGGCTGCCCGACCTGTCGCCGGACACGGTGGCCTACCTCCAGTACACGTCCGGCTCCACCGGCACCCCGCGCGGGGTGGTGGTGACCCACGGCAGTCTGCTCGCCAACCTGCGGGCGCTCAAGGAGACCCTGGACGCCGCGCCGGGTGAACGGATCGGCGGCTGGCTGCCGTTCCACCACGACATGGGCCTGGTCGGCCAGTTGCTGCTGCCGCTGTCACTGGGCGGCACCTCCGTCCTGCTGTCGCCTGAGGCGTTCCTGAAGCGGCCGGCGCGCTGGCTGGAGGCGATCGGACGGTACGGCGTCACGGTCAGCGGCGCCCCCGACTTCGCCTACGAGCTGTGCGCCCGCCGGGTGACCGACGAGCAGCTGGCCGGCCTCGACCTGTCCGGCTGGCGGACCGCGGTCACCGGCGGTGAGCCGGTGTCGGCCGCGACCTGCCGCGACTTCACCGAACGGTTCGCGCCCGCCGGGTTCCGTCCGGGGGCGCTGACGCCCTGCTACGGGCTGGCCGAGGCGACCCTGCTGGTCTCCGGCGAACGGACCGGGGCGGCCCCCGCGGTGCGCGCGGTGGACGGCGCGGCCCTGGAGCGGGACATGCTGCGCGAGCCGGTGGCGGGCCGGCCGCGGCGGACGCTGGTCTCCTGCGGCCGCCCGGCGGGCACCGAGGTCAGGATCGTCGACCCGGAGTCGCTGGACGTGCTGGAGGACGGCGGGATCGGGGAGATCTGGGTCCGTGGTGCCGGGGTCGCGGGGGGCTACTGGCACGAGCGGACCGCGACGGCGGAGACCTTCGAGGCGGTGACCGCGGCCGGCGCCAAGGGGTACCTGCGCACCGGCGACCTGGGCGCGTTCATCGACGGCCGGCTCCATGTGACGGGCCGGCTCAAGGACATGATCGTGGTGGCCGGCCGCAACCTGTATCCGCAGGACATGGAACACGCGGTCCAGCGCATCAGCTCGCTGTTCGGCACCGGTACGGCCTTCTCGGTGCCCGGGCGGCGCGAACGCGTCGTGATGGTCCAGGAGTTGCGCACCCACAAGCGCTACGACCTCGACCTCGACCGGCTCGCCGGTGACGTGGAGCGCTGCCTCGCCGAGGAGTTCGAGGTGAGCGTCGACGGGGTGCTGCTCGTACGGCCGGGCACGATACGGCGTACGACCAGCGGGAAGGTGGAGCGGGCCGCGACGCGCCGGCTCTTCCTCAACGGCGGCATACAGCCTCTGCACCAGCGGCTCGACGGGGAGTTGGCAACCGCGGCCGGGCACTCCGGCGCGGCACGCAGTCGGTGAACGTGTCCGGAAGGGGCAGATGGTGACTGGGTCGGGGCGAGGTCTGCCGGACGAGCAGGGCTATGTCGAGTGGCTCACGGAGCAGGTCGCCGAGCGCGTCCGCCGGGAGGTGCGCGAGGACATGCCGCTGATCGAGTGCGGCCTGGACTCCGTGGCCCTGCTGGGCCTGTACGGCGAGGCGGAGGAGGCGTTCGGCCCGCTGCCGGACCACCCCCTGGAGGTCTGGCCGTACACCACGATCCGCAACCTCGCCCGCCGGCTGGCCGGCCGGGACCGCGCGCTGCGGTCCGACGGCCGGATCCGCACCGCGCTGGTCTTCACCGGCCAGGGCTGCCAGCATCCGCGGATGACGGAGGGGCTGCACCGGCACTGCACGGCCTACCGCCACCACCTCGCGGCGGCGGACGCGGCGCTGGCCCCGCACCTGGGGCGCTCCGTGGTGGAGTTGGTGCGCGGCGGCGATCCGCTGATCCACCAGACGGAGCTCGCCCAGCCCGCCCTGTTCGCCGTCGGGTACGCCCTGGCGATGACGCTGCTGGAGGAGGGCGTGGAGCCGGTCGCCGTACTGGGCCACGGCGTCGGGGAGTTCGCGGCGGCCACCGTGAGCGGCGCGCTGCCGCTGGCGGCGGCGGCCGAACTCGTGGCCTGCCGCGGGGCGTTCATGCAGCACCTGCCGGTCGGCGGCGGCATGATGGCGACCTGCGCCGACCCGTTCGAGGCCGCCGAGGCGGCGACGTCGGAGCCCGGGGTGTCGATCGGCGCGATCAACGCGGCGCGGGCGACCGTCCTGTCCGGCGACATCGCGGGCCTGGAACGGGCGCGCCGGCGGCTCGCGGATCTCGGTATCGCCAGCACGTTCCTGAAGGTGACGCACGCCTTCCACTCGCCGCTGATGGAGCCGGTGGCCCCGCGCCTGGAGGCACTGGCCCGCCGGATGCCCGTCACGGCGCCCACGATCCCCTACTACTCGACGGTGTACGGCCGGGAGTACGACGGCCCGCTGGACGCCGGGTACTGGTCCCGGCAGATCACCTCACCGGTCCGGTTCGCCGACGCGGCCCGCGCCCTGCTCGCCGAGCAACGCCCCAGCCACGTGGTGGAGATCGGCCCCCAGGCGGTCCTCACCCCGTTCCTCCGCCGCATGGGCGGCCCCCGCGGCCCCCGCTGCCTCACGGTCTGCCGGGACCCCCACACCAACGCCGTGGACCTGGCCGGCACCCTCTCAGCCCTGAACGCAGGCCCCCTGGCCAACGACGAAACAACACCGGACTAGAGAAAACCGGGGGCGTTCATCGTCGCAACTGGGGGCGCGGGGAACGGCGCGATTAGGGGCGCGGGGAACTGCGCAACCAGGGGCGCGGGGAACTGCGCGAATAGGGGCGCGGGGAACTGCGCAACCAGGGGCGCGGGGAACTGCGCGAATAGGGGCGCGGGGAACTGCGCGAATAGGGGCGCGGGGAACTGCGCGAAAACCCCCAACCGACCCGCACGAGAGAACCGGCCCCCGCCCCCAACCACCGACCCCCAAGGCCGCCGCCAAGGCTACGGCACCCACCCCGCCTCCTCCGCGATCCGAATCGCGTCCACCCGATTCCGCGCGTGCAACTTGTCGACGATCGCCGTCAGATAGTTCCGCACGGTCCCCGGCGTGAGAAACAACTGCTCAGCGATCTCCCCCGCGTCGGCCCCCCGCGCCGCCAGCCGCAGCACCTGCGTCTCGCGCGGCGACAGCGGATTGTCCGGCGCCTCCCACGCGCTGAGCGCGAGTTCGGGATCGACGACCCGTCCGCCCCCGGCGACGGTCCGCACCGCGTGGGCGAGCCGGTCGGGCGGTGAGTCCTTGAGCAGGAAGCCGGAGACCTGCGCCGACATCGCCCGTCGCAGGGTGCCGGGACGGCCGAGGCTGGTGAGGATCAGACTCCGGCACTCGGGCACCCTGACGCGCAGTTCGGCGGCCGCGGACAGCCCGTCGGTGCCGGGCAGGTCGATGTCGATGACGGCGACGTCGGGCCGTACCTCCAGGGCGGTCTTCACGATGAGGTCGCCCCGGTCCACCGAGGCGACGACCTGGAGGTCCGGTTCCAGTTCGAGCAGAGCCACCAGCGCGCCGCGGATCATGTGCACGTCCTCGGCAAGCAGGATCCTCACCGACAGCATTGTTGTTCCCCCTGTTCCCCCGAATGCCTGGCCGTTCCCGGATCTCACGCCAGGGACATGCTCGCCCCGCCGCCGTCCGTGGTGCCCGTGGTGTCGGCGGTGTCGGGCCTGACGGGCGCCTCGGCCACGAGCCGGAAGTGTCCCGCCTCCGTGGTGCCGGCGGTGAGCCGGCCGCCGATCTCGGTGAGCCGGGTGCGCAGGTTGCCGAGCCCGCTGCCGCTGCCGCGGCCCGCGGCGGGCTTCTCCTGGCGCACGACACCGTCGTTGACCAGCGTCAGACGCACCGTCTCCCCCTCCACGGCGGCCGTGATCCCGCACGACTGGACCTTGCTGTGCCTGAGGATATTCGTGACCCCCTCCCGGAGGGCAGTGGCCAGCACGGTGTCCACGAGCGGGTGCAGTCTGCCGCAGCCGATGTCCGTGTCGACCTGGACGTCCGCCGCGGCCATCACCTCGGCGACGGCGGCCGCCTCGGTCTCCAGCGACATCTCGCGGTAGCCGCTGGCCACCAGCCGTACGTCGGCGAGGGCCTGGCGGGACACGCCGAGCACGCCGGCGACCTCCTCGCGGGCCCGCTCGGGGTTGGCCGGGATGAGCCGGTGGATCAGCTCGCTCTTGAGCGTGATGGTGGAGAGGCTGTAGCCGAGCAGGTCGTGCAGGTCGCGGGCGAACCGCAGGCGTTCCTGGGTGACCGCCATCCGGGCCATCTCGGCGCGGGCGGCGTGCACTTCGCGGACCAGGTCGGTGAGCCGGGTGAGTCCGAAGATGACCAGGCCGGTCAGCGCGGTGGAGATCGTGAAGTAGCCGACCTCCAGGGCGTGCAGGCCCGAGGACTGCGACCAGCCGAGGATCGTCAGGGTGACGGCGCCGTAGCAGGGCCAGGCGAGACGTGGGGGAAGCAGCAGGAGAATCGATCCGCCCAGGGGTCCCGCCATGCTGCCCCAGGCGATGCCGACCCACACCATGGGCACGAACGTGAGGGACGCCTGCAGACAGAGCGCGAGTGCCCGGTGGAGGGGGGACCACCGCCGGGCACCCGACGAGGTGACCAGGAACTGCAGGGCGTAGAGCGCCAGGACGGCGGCGAGGCACAGGCCCAGCTGTACGTCTCCCGACACCGCGTTGCGGACGTTCAGCAGCGTGATGACGCCGAACCCCGAGATGACGGTGATGCTGATGCCTTGAGCCAGCCGCGGCGCCGGAACCTCGGTCCGGTTCCCCTGCCGTCTCGCCCCCGTGACAGGGCTCCGCATCGCACATTCCCCCTATCCGGACCCCCACCGGCCGGCGCGCGGTGGCGCGCCTCCGGGATGTCCGGAACACGTACGGACACCGCCCGCCCGTTTCGGACCCCCGGGTCTGGGACTCGGGAGGATCTGAGACTGAACTATAGGCCGTAGCGGCACGACAAGAGGGATATGTGATGCATGCAGCTGATCTATACGGGCAGCGGAACGGGGTTCAGTTCCTCGAACACGAGCGGGCGGCTGCGATGGCCGAGATGTACCGGTACGTCGTACAGCCGGCCGGGCGCGAACCGGGCGTAGAACGGGCGTAGTCCGGGCACCACCACCTTCACCACCGCGATCCCGACATCCGGCCGGGTCTGGTCGAGCACGAGCAGTTCCATGCCGTGCCGGGTCACCAGGGCGCGGATGTGCTCGATGTCCGCGAGCAGGTCGTCGTGGCGCCGGAAGTCCGGCCAGTCGCCGGGTACCCGGGCCGACTGCCCCGGATCCGGCACGAGTTGGGGCTGGGCGAGCAGGGTCCCGCCGGGCATCGGCTGGGGTGCGGGCAGCAGTTGGGCCGCCTCGGTCAGGGCCCGCCGCAGCGCGAGCCGTGGCTCGAAGTGCGCGCCGAAGCCGCACACGAGGTCGGGTTCCCGCTCGTCGGCGGGCCTGGACACGGCGGCCACGACGGGTACGCCGAGGTCGGTGGTGAGGTCGAGCGCCTCCACCGTACGGCCGGCCCGGCCGAAGGCGTCCCGCAGTCCGGAGAGCCACGGCTCGTCGAACGCGTCGAGGTCCAGGGCGGGCAGCCGCAGCCGGTTGTACCACCACACGGCGACCGCGTCCCGTTCGACGAGTTCGAGGAACCCCTGGACCACGGCGTCCTCCAGGCTGCTGCCCGCCGCGTTGCCGTTGGAGTCGGCCCACAGCCCGTCGGCGGTGCCGCCGGGCGAGGTGTCGAAGTACAGGGTGGAGGTGGGCAGCAGCCGGTGGGTGCCCGCGGTGAGGGACCAGACCGGCGTCCAGTCGGTGGGCGCGCCGGTGTCGAAGGGCCGGCCCACCTGGTGGAAGGACCCGTGCACGGCGTTCCAGCGGTCCCGTTCGGCGAACTGCCGCCGGTGGAACAGCTGGTAGGTGTTGGGGTGGACGGCCCGCTCGCCCAGGGCGGCGCAGCTGTCCCGGACGGTCAGCTCGTCGCCCTGCCGGGAGGCGCAGTACCGTTCCACCGCCTCGCCCAGCGCGCTGGCCCGCGCCTCCGCGGCCGTGGCGCCCTTGCCTCCGCTGCGCGCCCGCAGCACCCGCCGCACCCCGGCCGGCGCCTGGGCGCGCAGCGCGAGGTTGTGGCCGGAGTCGTAGGCGTGCAGCCCCTCGGGCATCCCGGGCAGCGGCCGGATGTCGGTCACCACGCCGGTGAGCTGCCCGACGAGATGGCGGTTGCGCTCCAGCATCTGCTCGGCGGACAGCGCGCGGTCGTTGCTGCCGCCGCCGGCCGCCTTGGGCCGGGAGACCGGCGTCACCGGTCGCCGGGTCCGCTCGGCCACCAGCCCCGGGTCGCCGCAGCCCGGGCACTGCGGGCGCCGCGTCACCTGGTGGTGGGTGCTGCGCAGGGTCAGGCTGTCCAGCGCGCACACCGCCCGCTGCTCCGGACACCGCAGCCCCGCCAGCCACTTGGCGGCCTCCAGGACCGCGCTGTGCAGCCCCAGAGCGCGGACGGCGGCCAGCGAGGGCGCGGGCCGCGGCACCGGTCCGTCCAGCCCGAGCACCCGCTGCACCTCCCGTTCCGCGCGCCGGTGCGCCCTCAGCCGGTGCGCCAGGCACTCCCAGCAGGGCCCGTCCCCGCCCGGCGCGAACACCGGGCCGGTCCAGGGCTCGGCGCCCAGCGGCCTGGCCAGCAGCCAGGGCCGCCCCCGGCCGCGCAGACGCGCGGCCAGGGAACGGAGCCGGGGGTGCAGATAGTCCTCGCACAGCACCAGCGCGAACGGCGCGTCGGCGTCGGCCGGCACGGTGCTCAGACCGGCCCCCCGGCAGGCCGCGTGCGCCTCCTCGGGGTCGACGTCACCCACGGTGTGCAGCGCCACCGGGGTACCGCACACCTGCTCCTGGGCCGCGGTGCCCTCGAGACCGGCGCGGTCCCAGTAGGCCTCCGCGGACCGGCCCTCGGCGCCCGCCTCCGCCGGGCAGCGGCCGTCGGGCCGGTAGCCGACCAGGTTGGCCCGGGCCAGCCGGCCCAGGAGCCGCCCGGCCTCGTCCACCGGCATGGCCGACGCGGCCTCCCGCAGCAGTTCGGGGAGCGTACGGCTGCCGTCCAGCAGGGAGACCAGGGTTCCCACCCCGGCCCCCCGGACGGCCGTGACGTCCTTGTCGGACAGGACGAACACGGCCTCACCACCGGCGGTTTCGGTCCGCACATGGCGCTTGAACGCCACGAACGGGCCGAGGGCGGATCTCTCCGCGGTCACTCACTCACCTGACCGCTCGGCAGCTCCGGGGACCAGCAGGTGCACCAGCGCGCCGTCGAGGCGTCGGAGGCGGCCGCGGTGAGGCTCTCCACGACGCGGCTCTCGCCGGCCGCGTCCTCCGCCTCGGCGGCCGTCAGACCGAACTCCCTGAGCACCGCTTCCCGGTCCGCGTCGAAGCGCCGGGCGAGTTCGGGCTCCAGACCGGTGCGCGCCGCCAGCTCCGCGAACCGTATGACTTCTTCTGTCACGTTCATGTGGGCCCCCTGTGATGAACGACGAATACGTGATGGCCGATGCGCAGATCGAACTTCCGTCGGCGTCTGCTTCGAGAGTCTGGGGCGGACGGCGCCCCGGCGGCAGTGCCACGTTCACAGGACGCCCATGACATTTTCATGAAGCAGCGCATGCCTGGCTCACTGGGCCGGCGGGGCCCCGGATGCGAATCTCGGTGTCAGGACTCCGTACCGGTCGCCGCGGGGATCACCAGGCGGCCGTGCCCGAGGGGGAGACACGCATGGAGATCAAGGTCCTGGGGTCGCTCGCCGCACACGAGCGCGGGGTCCCGGTGGTGCCCACCGCCGCCAAGCCCCGCCAGCTGCTGGCGCTGCTCGCCCTGCACGCCGATCGCGTGGTGACGGTGCCCACGCTGATGGAGGAGATCTGGGGCGAGAACGTGCCCCGCAGCGCGTCCACCACGCTGCAGACGTACATCCTCCAGCTCCGCCGGAAGATCGCCGCGGCCCTCGCGGACGAACCCGCGGTCGACGCCAAGGACGTCCTGGTCACCCGGCTCGGCGGCTACCTGCTGCGGGTCCAGCCCGGCCAGGTCGACGCCCACGAGTTCGAGCGGCTCGCCGAGCACGGCCGGGCCGCCTACGACGTCGCCGACTACCGCACGGCCTCCGACCTGCTGCGCCGCGCGCTCGGCCTGTGGCAGGGCCCGGCGCTGGTCGACGTACCGGCCGGCTCGGTGCTGGAGCTGGAGGTGCTGCGCCTCAACGAGGAACGCACCACCGCCCTGGAGCGGCGCATCGAGTCCGACCTGCGGCTCGGCCGCCACGCCGAGGTGGTCCCGGAGCTGCGCGTGCTGGCCGCCCGCCACCCGCTGCACGAGGGTTTCTGCGCCCAGCTGATGCGCGCCCTGCACCACACCGGCGGCAGCTGGCGGGCGCTGGAGGCCTACCAGCGGCTGCGCGGTTCGCTGGTGCGCGAGCTGGGCCTGGAGCCGTCGGCCGCGCTGCGCGGGCTGCACCAGGCGGTGCTGGCCGGCGACCCGGACCGCGTGCTGCACCCGGCCGTCGCCGACTGACCGCGCGGCCGGGGGTCGAGCCGTTCTCCAGGGGACGTGCCGGGGGCTTTGAGGACGTCTCCCTACGGTGGCGCAATGACGACCTTCGACGAACTGCTCGCCCTCGCCCCGGCACCCGATCTGGGCCGTTCCACCGACGAGTTGAAACGGCTGAAGGAGGAGCTGAGCCGGGGCCCCGACGCGGAGGCCACCCGCCGCCAGCACGCCAAGGGCAAGCTCACCGCCCCCGAGCGTCTGCGCCTGCTCTTCGACGAGGGCACCTTCAGCGAGATCGAACCGCTGCGCCGGCACCGCGCCGCCGGCTTCGGGCTGGAGGCCCGCAAGCCGCACGGCGACGGGGTGGCGATCGGCTGGGGCCTGGTGCACGGCCGCACGGTCTTCGCCTACGCCCACGACTTCCGGGTCTTCGGCGGCGCCCTGGGCGAGGCCCACGCCCAGAAGATCCACAAGGTGATGGACCTGGCCGAGGCGGCGGGCGCCCCCCTGGTGGGCCTGAGCGACGGCGCCGGCGCCCGCATCCAGGAGGGGGTCACGGCGCTCGCCGGCTACGGCGGCATCTTCCGCCGCAACACCCGCTCCTCGGGAGTGATCCCGCAGATCAGCGTGATCCTGGGCCCGTGCGCGGGCGGCGCCGCCTACTCGCCGGCCCTGACCGACTTCGTGTTCATGGTGCGCGGCACCGCCCAGATGTTCATCACGGGCCCGGACGTGGTGCAGGCCGTGACGGGCGAGAAGATCACCTTCGACGGGCTCGGCGGCGCCGACGTGCACGCGGGCATCTCGGGCGTGTCCGGCTTCGTCTACGACGACGAGGCCGAGTGCCTGGCCGACGTACGCCATCTGCTGTCCCTGCTGCCGCAGAACAACCGCGAGCTGCCTCCCGTCGAGCGGTCCGGTGACCCGGCCGACCGGCGCACCGACGCCCTCACCTCGCTGGTGCCGGCCGACCCCCAGCAGGCGTACGACATGCGCGCGGTGATCGAGGAGATCGTCGACGACGGCGACTTCTTCGAGGTGCACGAGGCGTGGGCACCCAACGTGGTGTGCGCGCTGGCCCGCCTGGACGGCCACGTCGTGGGCCTGGTCGCCAACCAGCCCGCCGCGCTGGCCGGCGTGCTGGACATCCACGGCTCGGAGAAGGCCGCCCGGTTCGTGCAGACCTGCGACGCCTTCAACATCCCGCTGGTCACCCTGGTCGACGTGCCCGGCTTCCTGCCCGGCGTGGACCAGGAGCACGGCGGGATCATCCGGCACGGCGCCAAGCTGCTGTACGCGTACTGCAACGCGACCGTGCCCCGGATCTCGCTGGTGGTCCGCAAGGCGTACGGCGGCGCCTACATCGTCATGGACTCCCGCTCGATCGGCGCGGACCTGTCCTTCGCCTGGCCGACGAACGAGATCGCCGTGATGGGCGCGGAGGGCGCCGCCAACGTGGTGTTCCGCCGGGAGATCGCCGCCTCCGACGACCCCGACGCCACCCGGGCGCGGCTCATCAAGGAGTACAAATCCGAGCTGATGCACCCCTATTACGCTGCCGAGCGCGGTCTCGTCGACGACGTCATCGACCCGGGCGAGACGCGCGCGGTGCTCGTCCGGTCCCTGGCGATGCTGCGCGCCAAGCGCGTCGCCCTGCCCGAGCGCAAGCACGGCAACCCGCCGATGTGAACGTCGGCCGCCCGGACACCGGTTCGGAAAGGGTGATTCCGCATGATCGCCGTTACCAGCCGTGGGTGGCCGCGTTGAACGGGAAGTGCGGCGGCGCGTCCTGCCGCCGCGCTCACCGAATCAAAGGAGAACGTGATGTCTCGCATCGCGAAGGCAGCCGTCGTCGCCCTCGGCACGGGTGCCGTGGCACTCGGCGGCGCCGGCCTGGCCATGGCCGACGCGGGCGCCCAGGGTGCAGCCATCGGCTCGCCCGGCGTCCTGTCGGGCAATGTCGTGCAGGTCCCGATCCACATCCCGGTCAACGTGTGCGGGAACACCGTCAACGTGATCGGTCTGCTCAACCCGGCGTTCGGCAACCACTGCAGCAACGACGGCGGCCACGCCAAGCAGACCGACGACGGCAAGCACGGCGGCAAGCACGGCGGCAGGCACGGCGGCAAGCGCCACGGCGCCCACGGCAACGGCGGCTACGGCAACTGACGTCCCCACGGACGACCGGCGCGCGCACCACGCGCCCACGGAGCCCCGGCACCTCGAGCGCCGGGGCTCCTCCCTGTTCCGGGCCGCCTCACGCGTACCGGTAGATCCCGCTGACGTCCTCCAGCTGGTCCGGCGTCACGTCCCACGGCGGCAGCTTCTCGTGCCGCGCGACGATCCGCTCGTACTGGTCGCTGCGCGGGCCGGGCGGCTGCGCGGGCAGATAGCGGGCGCCGCGGTGGCGCTGCTGCCAGCGTGACCACTGGAGGTCCACGAAGGCGTGGTGCAGCCAGAACACCGGGTCGTTGACGGACGCGCCGCCGACCATGACCCCGCCGACCCAGCGGTGCACGCGGTTGTGGTTGCGCCAGGAGACACTGCCCCGCCCGGTCCCCCACCCCTCCAGTCCGTTGCGGAAGCCCTTGGCGGAGGTGGAGTCCCAGGGCGCGGCGTCGTAGAGGGGTTCACGCAGCGCCGACTCCAGTTCGCCCGCGGTCGGCAGCGCGATCGGGTCGCGGGCGCGTCCGAGGTCCCGGGTGAGGTACTTCTCGTCGGTGATGCCCACCTTGAGCGTCCAGTCGCCCTCCGCGTAGGCGAACGGTCCCGTGGTCACCCGGTGGTCCGAGCGCCGTCCGTTGCCGCCCAGGAGGTCCGCGGTCCAGGGCACGGAGGCCGCCGTGCGGTTTCTGGTCCAGTCCCAGTACGGCACGCTCACCGACGCGTCGACCCGGCGCAGCGCCCGCTCCAGGTCGAGCAGGAACCGGCGGTGCCAGGGCAGGAACGAGGGCGCCATGTGGGCCGTGCGCAGTCCGTCCTCGCCGTCGGAGACGAAGTAGGCGATGTGCGTGCGCACGAACTCGTCGTACTCGCCCCGCCGTTTGACCTCCAGCAGCGCCCCTACGAAGCGCCGCCGCTCGGCGCGCGTCAGCGTGCTCACGTCCTTACGGATGTACGCCATGGTGTCCCCCCGTGTGCTGGTGTCCCCCGCCGCTCATGTCGTCCGCCGCCGTGCCCCCGGTGGCGCGCAGCCGCTGTCCCGGCACCAGTTCGCCGACCGCCGCGCGGGTCGCCTCCAGGGCCGTCGGGTACGACCGGTAGTGGTCGACCATGCTGAGCCAGGTGCCGTCGGCGCGGCGCATCAGGTGCAGGGGCCGGCCGTCGACCGTGACGTGCCAGCGGCCGCCGGCCCCGTCCGCCCCGGTCCGCAGGCCCTGGATGCGCCGGCCGAGGAAGGTCTCGTCGAACGCGAGGTCCGCGGGCGCCCGGAGCGTCCGCGGGGCCCGGGAGGCGGCCAGGGCCACGGCGGCCGCGGGCGCGAGCAGCCCCCGCAGCGCGTCCCTGCGGGTGGCGTGCGGCGGCCCGGCTCTCCCCCGGTCCCCGTCCCGCCGTCCGGTGTCCGCCGGTACCGCGACTCCGCCACCCACGCTGACGCTGACGCTCATCGTTCGCTCCTCGTCCGGTTCGGTTGTCCGTAGCGGTAACCGCCCGGCGCCCCGCCGGGTCACCGTCCGGCACCGTCCGATCCGGCCCACACCCGGTGGCCGTCCCCCGGCGCGGCCCGGCGAGGCCGGCGTGTCCTACAGGCCGGGGCCCATCCCCAGGTCCGCGCCGGGCACGGTCTGCAGCGCCGGGGCGAGCACGCCCGCCTGCGGCGACTTGAGCGCGGGCAGGCCGAAGTGGTCGGGGTCGGGCGCGGTGAGCGGGGCGTCCAGGGTCAGGCCGGGCGACAGGGTGCGCAGGTCGGCGGCGGGCACCCCGACGGCGACGTGGTCGAAGTCGTCCCCGAGGACGTGCGGCAGCGGGGCGCGCAGGCCCGCGCCGGGCAGCCCGCCGGTGAGCGGCAGTTGCGGGATCACCGGCTCGGGAAGGAGCCGGCCTTCGACGTACCGGGGACCGTCGGGCCGCCCCGGCATCGGCAGCGGCAGTTCCCCGCCGAGCTTGGGCAGCTCGGTGTTGAGGGACTTCTCGACGCCGTCCAGGGGCACGGGGACGGGGACCGCGCCGAGCGCGGCGGCGGGGGCCGCGCCGGCACCCACGGCGGCTGCGGCGGCCGCGACACCCGTGATGACGGCGGCGAGGGTTCCTCGGGTGGTCGGCTTCATGTCAGCTGCGGTCCCTTTCAGGATTCGGGGGCTCAACGTCCGTACCGCGTAACGATCCCGAGGCGGCGACCAGCGCAGGGTTCCTCCGAGTGCCGCAGTGGTACGACCGAGCGAATGATCAGCTCGTCCAGAAATCCCACCACCGGGTCAGCACCAGCATGCCCACGATCCCGATGTGCAGGACCGGCACGACCCAGGTGAACTCGGTGAGGAACGCCCGCAGTCCGTCCGGTGCGGGCAGGAACCGGTGCCGTACGACGAAGGACGTCACGTACCAGAACAGGAGGATGGTGGCGACCCAAGCGAGACAGCACCACAGGCACAGGGCGTTGATCCGGTACAGCGACTGGAACTGCAGCCAGGACACGAATCCGACCCCGAACAGGCACCCGGCGTCCAGGAGCAGCCAGTACCAGCCGGGGAAGCGGGCTTTGGCCAGCAGGCTCACACCGACGCAGACCACCATGGCGTAGGCGACCAGACCCAGCATCGGGTTGGGGAAACCGAACACCGAGGCCTGGCCGCTCTTCATCACGCTGCCGCAGGACACCACCGGGTTCAGGCTGCAGCCGGGCGTGAAGCCGGGGTCCTCGAGCAGCTTGAACTTGTCGATCGTGATGACCCAGGAGGCCAGCAGCCCGGCCGCCCCGGTGATCACCACCAGCAGCGCGAAGGCGGTGCCGCCGCCCTCGGCCCGCGCCCGCCGCCCCGCGGGGGCGTCCATCAGCCGCGCAGGCGGCGGGCGGGCAGGACGATGTGCGCTGCCGCGTTCAGCGTCTCGTCGGCGCCGGCGAAGGCGGCCAGCGCCTCCGGTGCGACGGGCCGGCCGGGCTGCGCCTCGGGCCAGGGACGGGTGGTGAACACGAAGTAGGCGAAACCGCGTTCGGCGACGGCCTCCAGCCACTCCGGCGGCGGGGTGCAGGTGGCGTTGAAGCCCGGCATGGTCAGGACGGCCTGGCCGGACTCGACCAGCAGGCTGACCGGCAGGCCCGGCCTGCCGTTGCCGTCGACGAGGTCGCCGCCGACGGGCAGGTCGTTGGCCTCCAGCAGCGCTTCGAGGGCGGCCGACGCGGCCTCCGGGCCGTCCGCGGCGTCCCCGAGGGAGTAGGCGAGGAGGTAGGGCATGTCACCGTCGGGGCCTTCGCCGCTCCAGGCCATCACGACGAGCGTGCCCAGGTCGCCGGGGCGGGCGGGGCGGGTTTCGTTGGGGGTTGAGGTCACCGCGCGACCCTATCGACGCGCCGGAATACGGCCGGACGGGTCTCACCCGACCGGGCGATCGGGCGGGCCGTGTCCACACGAACGAGGGACACCTTCGAACAGCGCGGAGGGCCGGTTCCGTACGACCCGGAACCGGCCCTTTTTGGCGAACGGCGCCCGGAGCGCGCGTCGTTGGCCGTCGACGTCAGTGCCGGAGGGGCAGCCCGCCGAGGAGGCCGCCGGTGTTGTTCAGCGCGGCGGTCGCGCCCTTCACGGTGTGGAGCACCGAGTCCTTGTTCTCGGTGTTGAGCGCGTCCGACTGGTGCTGGAGCGGCATCAGGTCGTTCGCGTTCAGGGGGCTCGCGGTGAGGGTGTTGACGGCGCCGTTGAGGCTGGAGGGCGTCAGGTCGGCGGTGCTCTGGGCGAACGCGGGCGCGGCGGCGCCGGCGAGGACCAGGGAACCGGCAACGACAGCGGCAGCCTTCAGGGACTTCATCGTGTTCCTTTCTGCGGCAACCCAGGTCGCCGACGGCAGTTCTGACGCCGTGTCCAACGATCCTCGGCCGCAGCGGAAACCCTGTACGGCGAGGGTTTCCGCAGGCCACCCGAACGAACGGAGTGTGGTACGGGCGGGCGCGCGGAAGCCGTCGTGCCGGCCACAGCAGGGGGGAGGCCGGCACGACGGCTCGCGCACGCGGGTGGACACCGCTCGCTACGTGGGCGGCGCGACTCCCACCGCGGCCTCCGGCACGTCGGGCGCGTCGGGCACGGTCGGCGCGTCGGGCACGGTCGGCAGCGCCGGCAGTCCGGACATGCCCTCCAGGCTCGGCTCCGGCAGGCCGCTGCCCAGCAGGGTCGCGGTGAGCAGGTTGACGAGGTCCGTCTCCAGGCCGGTGACCGCGGGGCCCACCTGGCTGACGTCACCGGAGGTGGCTGCCTTGAGCAGGGAGTCGACGGCCGTCTGGACCGCGGTGAGGGCGTCGCCGGTGAGGTCGGCCGCGCGGACCGCGGCGGCCCTGGTCCCACCGGCCGCCTCGATGCCGGCGGCGGCCCTGGCCGCGGGGAGCGTCGTGGCGGGGAGCGTCGTGGCCGGCAGGGTCGTGGCCGGGGTGGTCGCCGAGGCGGCCGGAGCGGCGGCGATGATCTTGGAGACGGCCGTCTGCACGGCCTCGGCGAGCGGCTTCGCCTCCACGGGCGAGAGCTGACCGCTGTCCGCCTTGAGCACGGCGTCCAGCAGTTCGGTGACCGGGGTCAGCACGTCGCCGAGCTCGCCCAGGGACTTGACCTGGGCGACGAGTTCGTCCGCGCCGGGGACGGGCGCGTGGGACGCCGCATGGGTGCGCTCCCGGTCCGAGTGGTTCTCGGCCGCCAGGGCGGCGGGCGCGGCGATCGCGAGCAGAAGCGTGGCGCAGAGTGCGGTGGACGCGATACGCCGTGCGGGCAGAGCACGCATGGGTGTTCCTTTCGATGTGCGTCGGATCCTGAGCCCACCGTGGAAGCGCCCACCGCGCTCTGCAACCGATCGAACACACCGGGTCTCCCGATCGACCCCGGATCGAGGCCGTCGCCCCAGGTCAGCGGCTCGCCACGCCCGGCAGCCCACCCCGGTGCCCACCTCCCCCGTTCGAGGGACGGCGGGTGGCCCGGAAGGCGCACCCCCGCAACCCGGGAGGGGGTAGCCGGACGGCGCCACTCCCGGACGCAAGCGAACCGGCCGCCCACCCGTGGGGTTCCGGGGAGAGGCCTCATTGCGGAAAGGGCTGTCTTTCCGTAGAACACCGCCATGACCAGACGGATC
>NZ_JBEXCW010000076.1:0-39543 GCF_040605435.1 Streptomyces sp. NPDC005574 | reverse complement strand
AGAAGGTGCCCCTGCTCCTACGCCGGATACGACCTCAACACTCGCATCCTCGCAGGCCACGCGTCGGTGACGCGGCCGCCTCGGTGAGGACGTGGTGCTGTGCTGTCCGGTGCGGTTACTGCACGATCGTGATCCGGTCGGCGGCCGGCGGCGCGATCGGGGCGGTGGCCGAGGAGTTGGCCGTCATGTACTGCGCCAGGGCCGCGAGGTCGTCGGAGCCGACCAGGTCGTCGGTGCCGTGCCCCAGGGTGGTGAAGCCGTCGCCGCCGCCCGCGAGGAAGCTGTTGGTGGCGACCCGGTAGGTGGCGGCCGGGTCGATGGCCGCACCGTTGAGCCTGACGGAGTCGGCGACCACCCGGTCCGCGCCCGTCTTCGTCAGGTCCAGCGTGTACGTCAGACCCGAGGAGACCTGGAGGATCTTCGGCGCGCTCGCGTTCACGCCGCTCACCTGCTCCTTGAGCGCCTGGACCACCTGGGCGCCGGTGAAGTTCTGCAGGTTCACGGTGTTGGCGAACGGCTGGACGGTGAAGCCCTCCGCGTAGGTGACCACGCCGTCGCCCTCGGCGCCCTTGGCCGCGTAGGTGAGCCCGGCCCGGACACCGCCCGGGTTCATCAGCGCCAGGTCGGTCCCGGGGTCGAGGGACTTGCCGTGGGCGAGCTGCGCGTCGGCGATCAGGTCACCCATGGGGGACTCGGTGCCGGTGTTCGGGACGTCGGCGGAGATGTAGCCGATCGGCCGGTTGCCGATGGGCGCGGCGAGCGCGTTCCACTTGCTGATCAGCTCGGTCAGGTCGCTCGCCCTGGGGACGTCGCGGGTGACCACGTGGTTCGCCGACGTCACGGCCGTACGGGCGATGTCGTGCGTGCGGCGGTCGTAGGTGAGCGTGGTGTCGGTGTAGAGGCGGCCGAAGGACGCGGCCGAGGTGACCATGCGGGGGTTGCCCGCCGGGTCGGGGATCGTGCACACGTACGCGGTGTGGGTGTGGCCGGTGACCAGCGCGTCCACGGACGGGCTGATGTTCTTGGCGATGTCGACGATCGGGCCGGAGACTCCGGAGCCCGCGCCGCCCGCGTCGCAGTCGTAGTTGTACGACGCCGAGGCGGGCAGTCCGCCCTCGTGGATCAGGGCGACGATCGACTGCACGCCCTGCCGCTGGAGCACCTTGGCGTACTTGTTGATCGTCTCGACCTCGTCCTTGAAGGCGAGGCCCTTGACGCCGTCGGCGGAGACGATGCCCGGGGTGCCCTCCAGGGTCACGCCGATGAAGCCGATCTTGACGTCCTTCTTCTTCCACACCCAGTAGGGCTTGAGGATCGGCCTGCCGGTCTTCTCGTCGAGAACGTTGGCGGCGAGATAGGGGAAGTCGGCGCCCTTGAACTTCTTGCCCGTGTAGCAGCCGTCGGTCGGGTGGCAGCCGCCGTTCTGCAGGCGGGCCAGTTCCCTGGCGCCCTCGTCGAACTCGTGGTTGCCGACGCTCGTCACGTCGAGGTCGAGCTTGTTCAGCGCCTCGATGGTGGGCTCGTCGTGGAAGAGGCCCGAGATCAGCGGGGACGCGCCGACCAAGTCGCCGCCGGCCGCGGTGATGGAGTACGGGTTGCCCTCGCGGGCCTGGCGCAGATGGGTGGCGAGGTACTCGACACCCCCCGCGTCGATCGTCTTCGTCGTGCCGTCCGCCTGGAGTTCGGTGACCCGGCCGGAGGACCCGGACGGCGGCTCCAGGTTGCCGTGCAGGTCGTTGAAGGACAGCAGTTGTACGTCCTGGTAGCGGCTCGGCTGGTGATGGCCGGGCCTGCCGTGGCCCTCACCGGCGGAGGCCGTCGCCGGCAGGGCGGCGGCCAGGGCACCCACGGTGACCAGAGCGCCGGCCGCGGCGAGGACCCGGTACGTACGACGTCTGCGGCGGTCGCTCGGCGGCTGGGACATGACTGGCATTCGCCCCCCTGTGTGTTGGCTGGGATCGTGGCTCCGTCCGGCGCAGCCTAGGGTCAACGCGCGTAGCGCGACAGGGGGTTCGGGGTTACATCCTGGTTTCCCTTTGCCCCGCCCTTTGCCGCCACTTTGCGGGGCCCTCCGCTTACCCTCGTACGCATGACCAGCGACGACGCCGAACGGCCCGGTATCCCCCGCTCCATCGAGACCCACTCCGCGCTCACCCCCGAGCAGACCGAGGCCGTGCTCGCACTGCTCGCCGAGGCCGCCCGGAACGACGGACAGCAGGCGGTGTCCGAACAGGGGCGGCTCCAGCTGCGCGGCGGCACGCGGCCGGGAGTGGCTCATCTGCTGCTGACGGCCGACGGTGAACTCGTCGGCTACGCCCAGCTGGAGGACACCGACCCGGTCGAGGCGCCGGCCGCCGAACTGGTCGTACACCCCGCGCACCGCGGCCACGGGCACGGGCGGGCGCTGGGCTCGGCCCTGCTCGCCGCGTCCGGGAAACGGCTGCGGGTCTGGGCGCACGGCGGCCACTCCGCCGCCCGGCACCTCGCCCAGGTCCTCGGCCTCACCCTGTTCCGCGAACTGCGCCAGATGCGCCGCTCGTTGGGCGACCTCGACCTGCCCGATCCGGTGTTCCCCGAGGGCGTGACGGTACGGGCCTTCCAGCCCGGCGTGGACGACGCGGCCTGGCTCGCCGTCAACGCCGCCGCCTTCGCCCACCATCCCGAGCAGGGGTCCCTCACCCAGCGCGACCTGGAGGACCGGATGGGGGAACCGTGGTTCGACCCGGCGGGCTTCTTCCTCGCCTTCCGGGGGGAGGAACTCGCCGGCTTCCACTGGACGAAGGTCCACACGGAGGAGCGGCTCGGCGAGGTGTACGTCCTCGGGGTGCGGCCGGGCGCGCAGGGCGGCGGGCTCGGCAAGGCGCTCACCACGGTGGGGCTGCGGCATCTGGCGGGGCTGGGGCTGCCGGCGGCGATGCTGTACGTCGACGCCGACAACAAGGCAGCGGTGGCTGTGTACGAGCGGCTGGGGTTCGCGACGTACGAGACGGACCTGATGTACCGGACGGAGACGTGACGGTCCCTGTCGCCGGGGGCTACCGCCCCTGGGCCCCCGCTTCGGCCTGAACGGCCTCGTCCTCACCCTCCCCCGGAGGGGGCGCCCCCGGACGCGCCGAGGGAACGGCGGACCCGCATGCGTCGTCGCAGCGGCTCGGGTCCGGACGCCGTCCACACCAGTGCCGCCGCGAGCAGGACCACCGTCCAGCGGTCGTGGGCCGACCGCCAGTTGTCGGCGTCCGGGTTCGTGAACAGGGTCCAGCGGTCCGGGAGGAACAGCGGGGCGAGGGTGGCGGTGAACAGGAGGCCGGCCGCCACCAGGATGCCCGGCCGCGGTCGCGCGCCGAAGCGCAGTGCGGCCGCCGCGGCGGCCGGCGCCAGCGCGAGGGTGGTGGCCGCCTCCAGGGTGACGGCGCCGGTCGGGGGCCGCAGACCCGCCGGGACCAGCAGCAGCGCGGCCGTCCACCACAGCGCGGCGAGCGGGGCGACGAGGGCGAGCCGCAGCGCCTGCCGGAGCGGTCGGCGGGTCGGTACCGGCGCCGTGGTCTCACGGGCCGGATCGTCCAGCAGGAACGCCAGGCCCGTCGCGAGGGCGAGGGCGGCGGCCCGCAGCAGGTTGAGCGACAGCCAGGCGTCGATGTCACCGGCGAACAGCCGCGGCAGCGCGGCGAGCAGCAGCCCCCCGGTGGCGGCGGCGCCCAGCATCCCCCAGGGCAGCGAGCGCCGGACCGGCGGCACCAGCGCCCACCACCCCGCGCCCGCCCGCGTGTTCGCTCTCCCCGTGTCCGTCTTTGGCCTCGTCCGCGGTGTCACAGCTCGCACTTGTCCTCGCCCTTCGGTGCGGCCACGCCCAGCAGGCGCGCCGCGCCCGCCGCGGTCACCTTCGGTGCGGTCAGTTCGCTCCAGTGCGCCTTCACCTTCGCCGTGACCTCCGCGCGCGGGCGGTCCAGCAGCTCCCGTACGACCTCCGTCTGCGCGGTCGTCATGGACAGCGGGTCGGTCGGGGCGAGGACGAGCGCCGGTCCGCTCACGCTGTCGTCGAGGCGTACGTGGCTCAGCGAGGACAGCGGGTCGGGCTGCGCGCCGATCGCCAGCCACATGACGGTGACGATCCGGCCGTCGCAGATCCCGCCGCCCGCCTTCTCGTTGCCGGCGACCAGGACCGAGGCGACGGCGACGGCGAACTCGGGGACGCGGTTGCCGCCCCAGGCGGTGCCGACACTGACCTGGTGGGGCGCGGTCAGCGGGTCGATCGCGCTGTCGGAGGAGAGGCCGTAGCGGGCCTCGACGCGCTGCCGTACGAGCAGCGGCTGGGTGGCCGCGGTGCCGCCGGCCAGGGACTGGACCCGGTCGGCCGTCCCGGCCCAGGTGCCGGTCCAGGGCGTCCACTCGGGGAAGGCGCAGTACGTCGAGCGGCCCTCGCGGACGCAGGTCTGCTCCTTCTCCGGGGTGGCCGAGACCCGTTCGCGGGCCGCGGTCACCCCGGCCGGGACGCCCCCTGTCTGTGCCACCCCGCCCAGAACGGCCAGCGCGAGCGCCCCGGCGGCGGCCGCCTTGAGGAGGTGCGGGGTGCGGCCGGCGCGGACCAGCAGCGCGAGCAGCGCCGCGGACAGGGCGAGGCCGAGGAGGTACAGGGCGTGCCAGCCGGCGGGCCGGCCCAGCAGGTCCGACGGCAGCGTGTTGGTGGTGTTCTCGCCGATCACCGGGTACAGCCACCGGGTGGTGTCGCCGTCGTGGGGGACCGACCCGAGGAGGAACACCAGAAGGCAGAACACGAGCAGCAGCGGGGCCGCGACGACCGAGGTCAGCAGCCGGGCGAGCAGCGCGCCGACCGCGCCGAAGAGCAGCACGCACAGCGGGCCGACCAGCAGTTCGGCCGGTGAGCCGTGCCCGATCGCGCCGGACCGCAGGGCCTGCCGACCGAACTGGACACCCACGGCCACCGTGACGAGCACCGCGACCGGGAGCACCGACAGCACGTGGGCGGCCGTGCGCTGCCACGGCTGGAGCACCAGGACGGTGAAGTGCCGCTCGGTGTCGTGGCGGCGGGAGCGCAGCATCGCGCTGTTCACTCCCAGCAGTACCGCGAGGCCGACCAGCAGCGGCCCGGACTGGGTGGCGCGGTCGGCGTCCTGGAGGGCCGGGAAACCGGCCTGGGCGGTGTGGGTGTACCACCCGATCCAGGCGGCGTACGCGGCCAGCGCGAGGAGCACGGGGATGCTCAGCAGGAGTCGGCCCGCCTCGAACCGGGCGAGGGCGAACACGGCCGCCCAGGCGCGGCCCGGCTGTGTCGTCACGGCGGCGGGGGCCGGCCGGAGGAGCGTGCCGCTCATGCCGCCACCTCCGCGTCGGCGCCGTCGAGGGTGAGGAGGTAGCCGTCCTCCAGGGTGGGTTCGAGGAGGTCGGCGCCGGGCGGCGGGTCGCCCACGTTGCGGAAGGAGCCGGTGCCGGTGCGCCAGCCCGCCATCGCACCGGGGGCGCGTTCGGTGCTGCTCCACACCCGGCCGGCCGCCCGGGCGGTCAGTTCGGCGGGGGTGCCGTCGAACCGGATGTGTCCGGCCGCCATGACCAGGACCCGGTGGCAGAGCATGGCGACGTCCTCGGTCTGGTGGGTGGACAGCAGGACCGTGCGGCCCTCTCCGGCGTCGGCGATCAACTCCCTGAACCGCATGCGCTGTTCGGGGTCGAGGCCGACGGTCGGTTCGTCGAGGACGAGGAAGCCGGGGTCGCCCACGAGCGCGGCGGCCAGCGCGACCCGCTGCCGCATGCCGCCGGACAGCTTCTTGATGCGCCGGCCGCGTACGTCGCCGAGGTCGACCTGGTCCAGGACGCGCCGCACCTCCCGGTGGCGGGCCGCGCGGTCGGTGAGCTCCTTGAGGATCGCCACGTAGTCGACGAACGCGAAGGCCGTGAAGTCGGGGTGGAGGCCGGGGGTCTGCGGCAGATAGCCGAGCCGGCGCCGCACCTCCTGTCGGCCGAGCGCCGTCGCGGGGTCCTGGCCGAGCACGGTGAAGGCACCCCGATCGGCGGGCACGGCCGTGGCGAGCACCCTCAACAGGGTCGTCTTGCCCGCCCCGTTGGGGCCGAGCAGCCCGGTGACGCCTCGCGTCAGCCGCAGCGACACGTCGTCGAGGGCGCGGGTGGCGCCGTAGCGGAGACTCAGCCCGGCGGCGGAGACGGTGGGGGTCATGCGGCACTCCTGAGGGAGAAGTCGAAGCGGTCGCGGGCGGCGAACAGCAGGGCGGCGGCGAGGACGGCGACGACCGCGGCCACGCCCTGTCCGGCCGCGGTGAAGGGTGCGAGGGTCCGGCCGTCGGCGGCCGCGCGGGCCGCGTACAGCAGCACCGCCCAGCCCACGCCGACCGCGCCGGGCGCGAGGACCGGCCCGAACCGGGGGGTCAGCGCCAGCCCGGTCGTGGTGAGGGCGAGCGCGGGCAGCAGCCAGCCGAGGGCGCTCAGCCCGTAGCCGGGCAGGGCGAGGGTGGCGAGCCCGTCGAGGCCGAGACCGGCGACGAGCACGGCGACGGTCCGGATCATCAGCAGCCGGAAGCCGTGCACGGGCGAGACGACGGCCATCTCGTACGTCGGGTCCAGCCTCGGCCCGTACGCCAGGGCGACGCCGCCGAGCGGCAGCAGCGGGGCGAGCGCCAGGAACAGCGTCGGCGAGCCGGTGCTGCGGGCCAGGTGGGTGGCGAGCACGGTCAGGGTGAGCACGGCGGTGACGGCGCCGAGCCAGGAGCGGCGCAGCACGGGGGTGGCCGCGAGCAGCCGGGCGGTGTGGTCGGCCACCCCGAGCCGCACCAGGAGCGACTCGACGGGGCCGGGCCGGGGTGCGTCGAGTTCGGCGTCCAGCCGTTCCCAGCCGGCGTCGAGGGCGGCGGGGTCACCGGCGTCGGCGAGGGCGGCCCGGCAGGTGGCGCAGGCGCTCAGGTGGGTATCGGCGGACCACAGCGCGGGGGGCGCCAACGCGCCCCGGGCGTAGGCCCGCAGGTCCTCCTCGGATACGTGCCAGGTCATGCCAGCGCCTCCCGCAGTTGCTTACGGGCCCGCATCGCCCGCGTCTTGACCGTGCCGGGCGGTATCCCGAGCAGCACGGCCGCCTCCCGGGTCGTCAGTCCGTCGACGACGGTGGCCTGGAGCACCGCGCGCAGCTCCGGCGACAGCCGCACCAGGGCCCCGGCGAGGTCCCCGTGCTCCACTCCGGCGAGGACGCGTTCCTCCGCGGACACCTCGTCGCGGTGGCGCAGCCGTCCCAGTGCCTGCCGCAGCCGGCCGCGTGCCCCGTCGCCGCGCAGCGCGTCGACCAGCCGCCGGGAGCCGATCCGCCACAGCCAGCCGGCGGCGTCGGCGGTGATCCCGTCCTCGCGGTAGCGCGCGGTGCCCCGCCACACGGCGAGGAACGTCTCCTGAACGACGTCGTCGACGATCGCGGCGTCGGCGCAGCGGCCCCGCAGACGCGCGGTCAGCCACGGCGCGAACCGCCGGTACAGCTCCTCGAAGGCGCGCCGGTCACCGTCCGCCGCGATGGCCCGCAGCAGTTCCCCGTCGCTTCTCTCTCCGCTCACGTCTCCTCATCGGACCGGCCGTGCCGAACGGTTCACGAAACCACGCTTGACTTTCCCGGCCCACTTGCACCACCCTTTCACTACTCAATTAGTGAAAGGGTGTTGTCGAGTGGTGGAGTACCGCATCGACCGGCACAGCGGGGTGGCCACCTACGTCCAGATCGTCCAGCAGACCAAGCAGGCGCTGCGGCTGGGGCACCTCGTGCCGGGTGACCGGCTGCCCACGGCCCGCGAGGTCGTCGAGGCCACCGCCATCAACCCCAACACCGTTCTCAAGGCCTACCGCGAGCTGGAGCGCGAGGGACTCGTCGAGGCCCGCCGGGGACTCGGCACCTTCGTCCGGCGCTCGCTCGGCACCACCCCGGCCGACTCCCCGCTGCACGGGGAGCTGGACGCGTGGGCGGCCCGGGCCCGCGAGGCCGGACTGGACCGCGACGACGTCGCCGCCCTCTTCACCGCCGCACTCGACCAGCACTTCACCCAGCACGCCGCCGCACCCGCGCGCCCGCACTCCCAGGGGGACCCGTCATGACCGACTCCGCCGCCACCGCCCTGGAGGCCGCCGGCCTCGGCAGACGCTACGGACGGCGAGGGAGCTGGGCGCTGCGCGACTGCTCCTTCCGGCTGCCGGCCGGCCGCGTCTGCGCCGTCGTCGGACCCAACGGCGCCGGCAAGTCCACGCTGCTCGCCCTGGCCGCCGGACTGCTCGTCCCGACCGAGGGCACCGTCCGGGTCCTGGGCACCGACCCGGCCGCCGCCCGCACCCGCGTCGCCTTCGTCGCCCAGGACAAGCCGCTCTACCCGCAGCTCACGGTCGCCGAGACCCTGCGGATGGGCGCCGACCTCAACCCCGCCCGCTGGGACGCGCCCGCGGCCGAACGGATCGTGACGGCCGGCGACCTCGACCCGGCCCAGCACATCCGCTCCCTGTCCGGCGGCCAGCGCACCCGGGTGGCCCTCGCCCTCGCCCTCGGCAAACGACCCGAACTGCTCCTGCTGGACGAGCCGATGGCCGACCTCGACCCGCTGGCCCGGCACGAACTCATGGGCGTCCTGATGGGCCAGGCGGCCCGGCACGGCACGACGATCGTGATGTCCTCGCACGTCGTCGCCGAACTGGAGGAGTCCTGCGACCACCTGCTGCTCGTCGGCGGCGGCCGCATCCGGCTGGCCGGCGAACTGGACGAGCTGCTCGGCGCGCACCTGCGGGTCTCCGCCCCCGCGGACGCCTCCCTCGCACCGCACACCGTCGTGGAGTCCCGCACCACCGGCCGCAGCCTCTCCGCGCTGATCCGCCCGGCGGGCCCGCTCCCGGCCGGCTGGCGCACCGGCCCGCCCTCCCTGGAGGAGCTGCTCCTCGCCCACCTGCGCAACCCCGACGCGCCGGCCCCGAGCCCGGCCGCCCCGGCCAAGACCCCGGAGAACATCGCGTGAGCACCCTGACCTCCCCCGCCCCCGCCGCCGTCCGGCCCGGCGCGCCCGCGCCCCGCCTGGTCCGCTGGCTGCTGCGGCTGCACCGCCCCGCCCTGTACGTCTGGACCGCCCTCGTCGTCGTGCTCGGCGCCGGGCTGCTGTGGCTGGGCGGCCCGCTCACCGACGCGGCGGCCACGGCCTGGAAGCAGTACGACGCCTGCGGGATGAACGGCCGCTGCCGGTACGACCAGGACGCGATCCTGCGCTACAAGAGCGTCTACCAGTACACGACCACCGCCGTCGTCCTGCTCCCGTTCCTGGTGGCGGCCTGGGCGGGCGCCTCACTGACCGGCCGCGAGCTGGAGCAGGGCACGACCCGGCTGGCCTGGACCCAGGGCGTCTCCCCCACCCGCTGGCTCGCCGCGAAACTCCTCGTGCCGGGGGCCCTGACCGCCGCGGGCACCGGCCTGCTGGTCCTGCTGCACCACCTGGCCTGGTCGGCGGGCGAGGGCCGCATCGACACCGCCAAGTCCTGGTACGACGTGCCGACCTTCTACGCGGGCGGCCCCGTCCTCGTCGCCCTGGCCCTGGCCGGCCTGGTCGTCGGCGCCCTCGCCGGCCTGGTGCTGCGCCGCTCGCTGGCCGCGCTCGGCACCGGGCTCGGCGCCCCCGCCGTCCTGTGGGGCGCGGCCCACCTGCTCATGCCCCACCTGTGGTCCACCGTCACCAGCGTCGCCACGCTCCAGGCCGGTGCCCCCTCCGGCGCGGGCATCACCGTCGACACGGGCATCGTCACCTCCAGCGGCGCGCACCTCGCCGACCCCCACTGCGGCAGCAGCGCCGTCCCGCAGTGCGCCACCCTCTACGACCGGATGGACGCCGTCGGCGTCTACAAGGACTACCACCCCCGCTCCCACTACTGGCCCCTCCAGCTCATGGAGACCGGAGTGGTCCTGGCCGTCACGGCCCTGCTCGTCCTGACGGCGTTCCACCTGCTGCGCCGCCGCACGGCCTGAACCGCCTGCCGTCGCGGAGCCTTCCGCCGCCGTACCGCCCCAGCCCCGCCGGCCGTCGTACGTCCATCCGCGGGGGGAGGGGTGTACGGCGGGCGGCGTAGGTGGACGTCCGCGAGCCGCCCCCAGATAGCCCGCACGCCATGTCGCCGTAACCAGTGGTTCAGACGGGCTTGCGACGCTCGGCCAATGAAGCCCGCCGTGCCAGAGCCCTCGCCACCGCCGGAAGGAACCCCCCACAGCGCGGGGACCGCAGGCGTCCGCGCTGTCGCCGCGCTCCCTCCCGCACTGTCCGACGCGCCCATTCCCCTCCCGGCGCGGAAGAATGGCTCCATGAGCCAGCCAGACGCACAGGCACAGGTCCAGCACGCGCAGCCCTCCGTGGGCTCCATAGCCGCGCACCGCCCGCACACGGTGGCGGCGGTGGTCTCCGACCTCGAACCCGACCTCGATGCCGACCTCGACGAGTACGAGGAGTCGCCCTACGACGGTCCGCAGCTGCCGCAGGGCCGTTTCCTCGACCGGGAGCGCAGCTGGCTGGCGTTCAACGAGCGGGTCCTCGAACTCGCCGAGGACCCCGAGACGCCGCTACTCGAACGGGCCAACTTCCTCGCCATCTTCGCCAGCAACCTGGACGAGTTCTTCATGGTCCGCGTGGCCGGCCTGAAGCGCCGTATCGCCACCGGTGTCGCCACCAGGTCCGCGTCCGGCCTCCAGCCGCGCGAGGTGCTGGAGATGATCTGGGCCCGCTCGCGCGAGCTCATGGCCCGGCACGCCGCCTGCTACCACGAGGACGTCGCCCCCGCCCTCGCGGAGGAGGGCATCCACCTGGTCCGCTGGAGCGAGCTGACGGAGAAGGAACAGGCCCGTCTGTTCACCCTCTTCCGGCACCAGATCTTCCCGGTACTCACCCCGCTGGCCGTCGACCCCGCGCACCCCTTCCCGTACATCTCGGGTCTCTCGCTCAACCTCGCGGTCATCGTCCGCAACCCGGTCAGCGGCCACCGCCACTTCGCCCGCGTCAAGGTGCCCCCGCTGCTGTCCCGCTTCCTGGAGAGCTCCCCCGGGCGTTACGTCCCCATCGAGGACGTCATCGCCGCCCATCTGGAGGAGCTGTTCCCGGGCATGGAGGTGCTGGAGCACCACGCCTTCCGGGTGACCAGGAACGAGGACCTGGAGGTCGAGGAGGACGACGCCGAGAACCTCCTCCAGGCCCTGGAGAAGGAGCTCATGCGACGCCGCCTCGGGCCGCCGGTGCGCCTGGAGGTCGAGGAGTCCATCGACCGCGAGGTGCTCGACCTGCTGGTGCGCGAGCTGAAGATCAGCGAGGCCGAGGTGTACCCGCTGCCGGGTCCGCTCGACCTCACCGGCCTCTTCCGCATCCACCGCCTGGACCGCCCCGAGCTGAAGTACACGAAGTTCATCGCCGGCGTGCACCGCGATCTCGCCGAGGTCGAGTCGGCCTCCTCGCCCGACATCTTCGCCGCCCTGCGCAACCGGGACGTGCTGCTGCACCACCCCTACGACTCGTTCTCGACCTCCGTGCAGGCCTTCCTGCAGCAGGCCGCCGAGGACGACGACGTCCTGGCCATCAAGCAGACCCTGTACCGGACCTCGGGCGACTCCCCGATAGTCGACGCCCTCATCGACGCCGCCGAGTCCGGCAAGCAGGTCCTCGTCCTGGTCGAGATCAAGGCCCGGTTCGACGAGCACGCCAACATCAAGTGGGCGCGCAAGCTGGAAGAAGCCGGCTGCCACGTCGTCTACGGCCTGGTCGGCCTCAAGACCCACTGCAAGCTGTCCCTGGTGGTGCGCCAGGAGGGCGACACACTGCGCCGCTACTGCCACGTCGGCACCGGCAACTACCACCCGAAGACGGCCCGCCTCTACGAGGACCTCGGCCTGCTCACGGCCGACCCGCAGGTCGGCGCCGACCTCTCGGACCTGTTCAACCGGCTGTCCGGCTACTCGCGCCGCGAGACCTACCGCCGGCTGCTCGTCGCCCCCAAGTCCCTGCGCGACGGCCTGATCGCGCGGATCAACAAGGAGGTCCAGCACCACCGCGCCGGGCGCCCCGCCTTCATCCGCATCAAGGTCAACTCCATGGTGGACGAGGCGATCATCGACTCGCTGTACCGCGCGTCCCAGGAGGGCGTCCCGGTCGACGTGTGGGTGCGCGGCATCTGCGCGGTGCGGCCGGGCGTGGCCGGCCTGTCGGAGAACGTCCGGGTCCGCTCCATCCTCGGCCGCTTCCTCGAACACTCGCGGGTGTTCGCCTTCGGCAACGGCGGCGAACCCGAGGTGTGGCTCGGCAGCGCCGACATGATGCACCGCAACCTCGACCGCCGGATCGAGGCCCTGGTCAGGGTCACCGACCCGGCGCACCGCGCATCCCTCAACCGGCTCCTGGAGACCGGTATGTCCGACACCACCGCCTCCTGGCACCTCGGCCCCGACGGGGAATGGGCCCGGCACTCGACCGACGCGGACGGCCAGCCCCTGCGCAACGTCCAGGAGATGCTCATAGACGCCCGGAGGCGCCGGCGTGGCACAGCAACACCTTGACCCGACTCAGTCCGCGGCCGGACCCACCGCCCGGCTCCCGGCCGCGCCGGAGCGGGGCGGCCCGCCGACCGGCGACGCCCTCGCGGACTATCTGCGGGCGCAGGCCACGGAGTTCCTCCGCGCGCTGCGGCTGCACCGGGAGAGCGGTGGCGGGCCGGCGAACGGCTCGGCGGACTCCGTCGACGCGGCCCGCGCCCTGCGCCGCTCGGTCCGCCGCATCAGCGGCAGCCTGCACACCTTCCGCCCCCTGCTCGACCCGGACTGGTCGGAGTCGCTGCGCCCCGAACTGGCCTGGCTGTCGGGCATACTGACCACCGAGCACGCCTACCAGGCCCGCCTGGAGCGGCTGCTGCTGGCGCTGCACCGGCTGTCGGGGGCGACGCTGCCCGCCCAGACGCCGTCCGCGGTCGCCGGCAGCCGGACCGGCCCCACCGCGGCCGGCCTCGCCGCGGCCGGCCGCTCCGCCGCCGCGGAGAGCGGGGGCGTGGCGAACGGGGACGTGGGAAACGCGGGTGGGGCGAGCGCGGGCGTGGCGGGCGCGGGCGGGGCTGAGTCCGGCCCCCCGGCCGGCCGCACGGCGGCCCCGGAGCGCGGCAACCTCACGGTCGGTGCCGCGAAGGCGGGCGCCCTGCTCGAACGCCAGCTGACGCTCGCCCGGACCAGGGCCCACTCGACGGCCCTCCAGGCACTGGGATCGAGCCGCTTCCACGCGGTCGCCGACAGCATCGCCGTACTGGCCAGCGAGGTGCCCCTCACCCCGGCGGCGCCCGCCACCGCGCTCGACCCGCTCGCCGCCGCCGCCGAGGAACGCCTGCGGGACGCCGTGGTGACGCTGCCGCTGGTGACCGCGGGCAGCCCCTACAACGCCGAGGCCCTCGTCCACGGCCTGTCCCCGGACCCGGCCCCGCATCCCCAGGACGCCCCCTGGCACCAGGTCCGGCTGCTGTTGCGCCTGCACCGCTACACCCGCGAGGTGCTCCAGGGCGACACCGCCCCGGTGGACGTCCGGCTGGTGAGCGCGGGCCAGGCCCTCGACCGGCACCGGGACGCCTCCGAGGCCGCGGCCGCCGCCGCCGCCGCGGCCCGCACCCCGCGCATCGCGCCGGCCACGGCGTACGCGCTGGGCGTGCTCCACGCCGACCAGCGGCACGAGGTGGAGGCGGCCCGGTTCACCTTCCAGCAGTCATGGCTGAAGCGGGCCGTCCACACGCCCTGACCGCGGGCGGCTCCCCCGGCGCACCCGACCAGGAGGCGGTGATCCACCGGTGACGTATTCCGGTGACAGCACGGTGCAGGCGGCCGGATGCGTCCTGTGGCGGCGCTCCCCGGTCGGCGGGAGACTGGAGGTCTGCCTGGTCCACCGGCCGAAATACGACGACTGGTCCCACCCCAAAGGCAAGCTGAAGCCGGGCGAGGAGCCCCTGGCGGGCGCGTTGCGCGAGACCGCCGAGGAGACGGGCTACACGGCCGTACCCGGCACACGGCTGCCGACCGTGCGATACGTCGCCGACGGACGCCCCAAGCAGGTGCGCTACTGGGCGGCCGAGGCCGCCTCCGGCGGTTTCACCCCGAACGACGAGGTGGACCGCGTTCTCTGGCTCTCCCCCACGGCGGCCCGTGACCGCCTGACCCAACCGAGGGACCGGGCTCTGGTGGACGACCTGCTCCAGATACCGGATCTGACATAGTCCGGACATGTCATGACACTCAGTCGGGATGACTCCGTGTCCTCGACGTGAGCGTTCCGTGACCTAACCACACCGACCGCAGGGGTTCACCCCCCGTTCACCTTCGGCCATAGGCGCCTTCACCTGTTCTGCCTAATTTCGGCCTTACGCGGTGCGCCACGTACCTCGCAGTACGCGGCCGCATCGCACCGTCTTCGCACGCCGCCGGTTCAGGACGGCGGCTCCTGGAAGGAACTCCCTCAAGTGAAGCTTCAGCGCATGAACCGGCGGGCCCTCTCCCTCGGTGCTCTCGCGGTCTCCGGCGCCCTGGCCCTCACGGCGTGCGGCTCGGACGACACCGGCGGCAGCTCGAACAGCAGCGCCTCCTCGTCCGCCAACGCGAGCTCGATCAAGTGCGACGACGCCAAGGGCCAGCTGCTGGCCGACGGCTCGTCCGCGCAGAAGAACGCGATCGACGCCTGGGTCAAGCAGTTCACGCAGGCCTGCTCCGGCGTGCAGATCAACTACAAGGGCGGCGGCTCCGGCGCCGGCGTCACGGCCTTCACGCAGGGCCAGGTCGCGTTCGCCGGCTCCGACTCCGCGCTGAAGCCCGAAGAGGTCACCGCCTCCAAGTCGGTCTGCTCCGGCGGCCAGGGCATCGACCTCCCGATGGTCGGCGGCCCGATCGCCCTCGGTTACAACGTCGCCGGTGTCGACAACCTGGTGCTGGACGCCAAGACGCTGGCGCTGATCTTCAACGGCAAGATCACGAACTGGAACGACAAGGCCATCAAGGCGCTGAACCCCGACGCCACGCTGCCCGACCTCAAGATCCAGGCCTTCCACCGCTCGGACGAGTCCGGCACCACGGACAACTTCACCAAGTACCTGATCGCCTCCGCCAAGGCCGACTGGCCCTACTCGGGCGGCAAGGCGTGGCAGGCCAAGGGCGGCCAGTCGGCCGCCGGCTCCTCCGGCGTGGCCCAGCAGGTCAAGCAGACCAACGGCGCCATCGGCTACTTCGAGCTCTCCTACGTCGGTGACGCGGTCAAGCCGGTCAGCATCGACACCGGCGCCAGCGCCCCGGTCGAGGCCACCGTCGAGAACGCCACCAAGGCCATCGCGGACGCCAAGGTCGTCGGCACCGGCTCGGACCTCTCGCTCCAGCTGAACTACGCGACCAAGGCCGACGGCGCGTACCCGATCACCCTCGTCACCTACGAGATCGTCTGTGACAAGGGCAACAAGGCGGCGACCCTGCCCGCCACGAAGGCGTTCCTGCGCTACATCGCCTCCGAGGACGGTCAGAACGTCCTGACCGCCAACAAGTACGCCCCGATCCCCGCGGACATCATCGCCAAGGTCCGCACCACGATCGACGGCCTGAGCTGACCCGAGTGCGGCCCGGTCCCCCGCGGGGACCGGGCCGCATCGTCCGGTGCACCGCCGCCAGGGGTCCGCACGGCACGTGCGGCCCCGCAGACCGGAGAACCCGATGGACATAACGACACAGAACACCGAAGCACCTCCCCCCGCTCCCCGGACCCCCGAAGCCGAGCAGAAGCGCGCGACCCGCGGTGCCACCCGACCCGGTGACCGGATCTTCCTCGGTCTCTCCCGCGGCTCGGGCATCTTCCTGTTGGTGGTCATGGCCGCGATCGCGGTCTTCCTGACCTACCGGGCGTCCCTCGCGATCAGCAAGGACGACGGGAACTTCCTCACCACCTTCGAGTGGAACACCAACCTCAACCCGCCGGTGTTCGGCATCGCCGTCCTGGCCTTCGGCACGGTGGTCTCCTCGATCATCGCCATGGTCATCGCGGTCCCGATCGCGGTGGCCATCGCGCTGTTCCTCACGCACTACGCCCCGCGCAGGCTGAGCGGTGTCATCTCCTACGTGGTGGACCTGCTCGCCGCGGTGCCCTCCATCGTCTACGGCCTGTGGGGCGCGCTGATCCTCGTCCCGCACATGACCGGACTCTTCGGCTGGCTGGACGAGTACCTCGGCTGGACCGGCATCTTCTCCTGGGACGGCGGAGCCCCCCGGTCGATGCTGACGGTCGGCATCCTGCTGGCGATCATGATCCTGCCGATCATCACCAACGTGAGCCGCGAGGTCTTCCGGCAGGTCCCGCAGATGCACGAGGAGGCGGCTCTCGCCCTGGGCGCCACCCGCTGGGAGGTCGTGCGCATCACGGTCATCCCCTTCGGCCGCTCCGGCGTGATCTCCGCCTCGATGCTCGGCCTCGGCCGCGCCCTCGGCGAGACGATGGCCGTCGCCACCGTGCTCTCCCCGACCTTCGACATCCAGGCCAGCCTGCTCGACCCGGGCGGCGGCACCTTCGCCCAGAACATCGCCAGCAAGTTCGGTGAGGCCACCACGCAGGGCCGTGACGCGCTCATCGCCTCCGGTCTGGTCCTGTTCGTCATCACCCTGCTGGTCAACGGCGCGGCCCGCGCGATCATCGCCCGCCGCAAGGAGTACTCGGGGGCCAACGCATGAGCAACACCGTCATCGACCCGCGCCCCAGCACCCTGCGCGGCGCGAGCCTCCCGAAGTGGTTCCCCTACGGCGCCGTCGTCGGCTCGATCGTGGTCGGCGCCGGCATCGGTCTGGCCGCCGGCCTGGACAGCAAGGTCCAGTGGGGCCTGATCGCCGCGCTGCTCTTCCTCGTCGGCACGTACGGCATCGCCGCCCGCGTCGAGGGCCGCCGCCAGGCCAAGGACCGCATCGCGACCTCGTTCGTGTGGGTCGCGTTCGTGCTCGCCGTGGTGCCGCTGGTCTCCCTGGTCTGGGTGACCGTCTCCCGGGGCATCAAGGTCCTCGACGTCTACTTCCTGACCCACTCGATGGGCGTGGTCGCCGACTCCGAGCCGGGCGGCGGCATCTACGCCGCGATCCTCGGCAGCCTGGAGCAGGTCGCCCTCGCCACGCTGATCGCCGCGCCGATCGGTGTGCTGACCGCCGTCTACCTGGTCGAGTACGGGCGGGGCAACCTCTCCCGGGCCATCACCTTCTTCGTCGACGTGATGACCGGCATCCCGTCGATCGTCGCCGGTCTGTTCATCCTCAGCCTCATGCTGATCTTCGAGATGCAGCCCTTCGGCTTCGCCGGCTCGCTCGCGCTGGCGATCCTGATGATGCCGGTCGTCGTGCGCTCCACCGAGGAGATGCTCAAACTCGTACCGAACGAGCTGCGCGAGGCGTCCCTCGCACTCGGCATCCCGAAGTGGCGCACCATCCTGAAGGTGGTCCTGCCGACGTCCATCGGCGGTATCACCACGGGCATCATGCTGGCGATCGCCCGTATCGCGGGCGAGACGGCTCCCGTCCTGCTCCTGGTGTGGGGCAACCCGTTCATCAACGCGAACCCCTTCGAGGGTGCGCAGGCGTCGCTGCCGCTGTACATCTATCAGCAGTACGCGAACAGCGCGGGCTCGGGCGCGGCCTACGACAGGGCCTGGGCGGCGTCGCTGACGCTGATCGCCTTCGTGATGATCCTGAACCTGGTGGCTCGCGGCATCGCCCGCTGGAAGGCCCCGAAGACCGGTCGCTGACGCGGCCATCGGCGACTGAACCCGGAAGTGAAGTAGACACATGGCCAAGCGAATCGACGTAAGCGGACTCACCGCCTACTACAGCGCCCACAAGGCGATCGAGGACATCTCGATGACCGTCGAGCCCCGCTCGGTGACGGCCTTCATCGGCCCCTCCGGCTGCGGCAAGTCGACGTTCCTGCGCACCCTCAACCGCATGCACGAGGTCACCGTGGGCGGCCGCGTCGAGGGCAAGGTGCTCCTGGACGACGAGGACCTGTACGGCGCGGGCATAGACCCGGTCTCCGTCCGCCGCGAGGTCGGCATGGTCTTCCAGCGCCCGAACCCGTTCCCCACGATGTCGATCTTCGACAACGTGGCGGCGGGCCTGCGCCTCAACGGCAGCTACAAGAAGTCCGAACTGGCGGACGTCGTCGAGAAGTCCCTCAAGGGCGCGAACCTCTGGAACGAGGTCAAGGACCGCCTCAACAAGCCCGGTTCGGGCCTGTCCGGAGGTCAGCAGCAGAGGCTGTGCATCGCGCGGGCGATCGCGGTGGAGCCGAACGTCCTGCTGATGGACGAGCCCTGCTCGGCCCTGGACCCGATCTCCACGCTCGCCATCGAGGACCTGATCGGCGAGCTGAAGGAACGCTTCACGATCGTCATCGTGACCCACAACATGCAGCAGGCCGCCCGCGTCTCCGACCGCACGGCCTTCTTCAACCTGTCGGCGGTCGGCCAGCCCGGCCGGCTGATCGAGATCGACGACACCGAGCGCATCTTCTCCAACCCCTCGGTCCAGGCCACGGAGGACTACATCTCCGGCCGCTTCGGCTGACCGACCCCGACCCCTCGCGGTGCTGCATGGCGGTGCCACCGCGAGGCCGAAAAGGGCCCGCCCCCGGCAAGGGGGCGGGCCCGTTCGCATCCTCCGACCGCTCCAGCCCGACCGCACCCTCAGCCCGGCCGCACATCCAGCCCCTCCGGCAAAATCCAGCCCCTCCGGCGCTTGAGGAGCGGGGGCCCGGGGGCAGAGCCCCCTGGCAACCTCAGCCTAGAGAAACGCCAGGTTCACAACGCCGAACGCCGCCGCGGCAACAGCGGCCGCCGCCGGCATGGTGATGAACCACCCGAGAACGATGTTCTTGGCCACCCCCCACCGCACGGCATTGACCCGCTTCGTCGCCCCGACACCCATGATCGCCGAAGTGATGACATGCGTCGTGGAGATAGGCGCCTTGAACAGAAACGCCGTGGCGAACATGATCGACGCCCCCGTCGTCTCCGCGGCGAACCCCTGCGGCGGATCCAACTCGATGATCTTCCGCCCGAGCGTCCGCATGATCCGCCACCCACCCGCGTACGTGCCCAGCGACAGCATCAGCGCGCAGGAGATCTTCACCCACACCGGGATCGGATCGTCCGCACCCTGTACGTCACCGATGACGAGCGCCAGCACGACGATGCCCATCGTCTTCTGCGCGTCCTGCAGACCGTGCCCGAGCGCCATGCCGGCCGCCGACACCGTCTGCGCTATCCGGAATCCGCGCTTGGCCTTGTGCGGGTTGGAGCGGCGGAAGAGCCACATGATGGCGCACATCACGAGATAGCCGACGACCAGGCCGACGACCGGCGACAGGAACATCGGGATGACGACCTTGTCGAGGACGCCGGACCAGATGACCTGCGTACCGCCCGCGAGCGCCGCGCCCACCATGCCGCCGAACAGCGCGTGCGAGGAGGACGAGGGCAGACCGAAGTACCAGGTGACGAGGTTCCAGACGATGGCGCCGATGAGCGCGGCGAACAGGACCCCCATCCCCTTGGAGCCCTCGGGCGTCTCGATCAGCCCGCTGGTGACGGTGTGGGCGACGCCACTGCCGAGGAAGGCACCCGCGAGGTTCATCACGGCGGCCATGGCGAGCGCGGCCCGCGGGGTCAGCGCCCGGGTGGAGACCGACGTGGCGATGGCGTTCGCCGAGTCGTGGAAGCCGTTGGTGTAGGTGAATCCGAGCGCGACACCGATGGTCACGATCAGGGCGAAGGTGTCCATGAACGGTTCAGGACTCCTTGACGGCGATGGTCTCCACCGTGTTCGCCACGTGCTCGAACGCGTCCGCCGCCTCTTCCAGCACGTCCACGATCTGCTTGAGCTTGAGCACCTCGATGGCTTCGTACTTGCCGTTGAAGAGCTGGGCCAGCAGCTTGCGGTGGATCTGGTCGGCCTGGTTCTCGAGGCGGTTGACCTCGATCCAGTACTCGGTGAGGTTGTCCATGGTCCGCAGGTTCGGCATGGCCTCGGCGGTCAGCTCCGCCGCGCGCGAGAGCACCTCGATCTGCTGCTCGACGCCCTTGGGGAGTTCCTCGACGTTGTAGAGGACGACCAGGTCGACGGCCTCCTCCATGAAGTCCATGATGTCGTCGAGGGAGGACGCGAGGTTGTAGATGTCCTCGCGGTCGAACGGCGTGATGAACGAGGAGTTCAGCTGGTGGAAGATCGCGTGTGTGGCATCGTCACCGGCGTGTTCCGCGGCCCGCATACGCTCCGCGATCTCGGCCCGGCCGGCGGTGTCCGCCCCGAGCAGTTCCATGAGGAGCTTCGAGCCCGTGACGATGTTGTCCGCGGATGCGGCGAACATGTCGTAGAAGCTCGTCTCCCTGGGGGTCAGACGAAATCGCACAAGGGGTCCTCGGGGTGCATCGGTTTCGGTCAGGGTGATGCTAGGCGCATCATCCGGCCACGGCTAATGGGCCGTCCCCCAGTGTCGCCCATCGAACACGATGATCGGCACGGGGGCCGCCCAGTGGTCCAGTCCAGCCACCGTGGTCCGGTGACGGCCACTGGACCTATACCCGGCAAAGTTCTGTACGATATACCCAGTAGGGGTATATGTCTGGAGGACGCGATGACGACCACCGAGGCCGGCGCCGACACGCCCTCCGCCGCCACCGCGCACACGGCGGGGCAGGACGTGGTGACCGACCACGACCGCGGGGTGCACGGCTACCACAAGCAGAAGGACGAACACCTGAAGCGGCTGCGCCGTATCGAGGGCCAGATCCGCGGCCTCCAGCGGATGGTCGACGAGGACGTCTACTGCATCGACATACTCACCCAGGTGTCCGCCTCCACCAAGGCCCTGCAGTCCTTCGCCCTGCAACTGCTGGAGGAGCACCTCCGCCACTGCGTCGCCGACGCCGCCGTGAAGGGCGGCACGGAGATCGACGCGAAGGTGGAGGAGGCGACCAAGGCGATCGGCCGCCTCCTGCGCACCTGATTCCGGCCACGCCGACCGAGAGGAACCGTCGGCACCGACCGGAGGGAAGCCCCCGGCTCACTCGCCGGAGGCACCCCCGCGTTCCTCGGCCACCCGCAGCACCTCGTCGATGCTCTGCAGACTGAGCCGGTCCTCGGCGGCCGAGGCCGCGATGATCAGCTCTCCGCACAACTCGATCTCGGCGAGGGCCACGTGGTCCTGAACTGCCGTACCGCCGACCGGAGCCACGCGCGTCACCTCTTCTCTGCCGTCACCGACTTCCTAGAGTAGGGAGCGGCCTACACACGGCGCATGGCACGGACGGGCTAGTTCTCGCCGCGCCTCACTCCGCGATCCGCCCCGCGTAGATGTCCGCGGCCTTCGGCAGCCGTACGTCGACGGGCGCCCCGAAGTCGAACAGCAGGGTCGTCGAGGCGACCGCGACCGTGCCCTTGTGCTGTCCGTTGACGAAGCTGAACCGGTGCCGGACCTTGCGGATGCGGCCCTGTTCGTCGAGGTAGACGTCGAACGGCACGCGGGCCGTGGCGAACCCCTTCGCGGCCGCCGCCAGGGATCTCGTACCGCCCTTGGACGCGTCCTTCGCCGCCGCCGCGAGGTCGGCCGTGCCGCGGTAGTGCCGCACCCGGGTGCCGGCCAGCTCGGTCGTCCCCACGTAGGTCGCCGTCCGCGTGCCGCGCAGCACCTCGGCGGCGGCGAACGGGTCGGTGGCCCCGCCGGTGACCAGGTTCCCGTCGGCCAGGGTTCCGGTGTCGACCCGCACCCACTTGTCGGCGGGCACTCCGGCACCCCGGTTCTTCATGAACAGGGCGCCGGGCGCGAGGAGTTCGGTGATCGGCCGGTGCTCCACGGTGCCGGCCGGGTCCTGCGGCAGCAGCACCCTCAGCCGGCCGAGCTGCCGGCGGAAGTCGTAGCCACCCTCGCCGCGGATGGTGACCCGGGTCCCGCCGGTGGCCATCTCCATCGACGTCCGGGCCCTCGAACTCCCCGCGGCCACCAGGCTGTCGGCGGCCCGGTGCAGGGTGTCGACCGGATCGGCGGGCGGCGCCGCGTCGGCGGTGGCGCCGCCGGAGCAGCCGCCCGCGCCGAGACCGACACAGACCACGAGCCCCGCCGCGACGACCGTTCCGCCCGCCGTCCGCCGCCGCTGCCGCTCCGCCATCGCCTGCTACCCCCAGCCGGTACGTCCGTCACGGGCCCCGTGTCGTTGCGGTTAACGACGAGTAGGGCCCCGTCGTCACGCGAATACCAGTGCTTTACCTTCCCTGGGTAACGTTGTCGGCGTGGCGCAGCAGGACAGGACCGAACCCGGCCGGGAAACTCCGGAACACCGCACGAGTACCGTCGAAAACGGCCGTTTCTGCACGGCCCACTGCACCTGCGGCTGGCGAGGCCCCGCCCGCAGAGCCCGAAGCACAGCCAGAACAGACGCGGAATCCCACACCACCCTGTTACCCACCTGACAGAAGCCCCCAGGGCCGCCCACGACCGACGCCCTTCGTGAAGGGGCGCGGGGAACCGCGCGACCAGCCCCCACGACCCGCACCCGACCGACAACCCCTATGAAGGGGCGCGGGGAACTGCGCGAAAAGTCCCGCCCACCCGCACCGACACGCACTCCTTCCCCCCAGGGGCGCGGGGAACTGCGCGAAAAGCCACAACGCACCCGCACCCAAAACGACCCGCGCCGCACGGCAACCCCGGCCTTGGAACCCCCGCCCCCCGGGAAACCGTCTCGTACGACAGGACCCCGAACCGGCCGGCAACGGCCTCCCCAGGGCAGAACACCCGCCCGCCAGGGCTGACGGAAGGCACGGACATGCAACGTCGTACGTTCATCGGAGGCGCCGCGGCCACCGCCGCGGCGATGGCGACGTCCGCCTGCCAGAGCCATGGCCCCACCGCATCCACCCCCGCGCGGACCCCGTCCGAGAACCCGACCCGCACCGCCGCCCTGTCGGCCCGCACGACGACCGCCCCCGCCGCCGTCGCCGCCGCCGCGAACTGGACCGCCCTGGCGCGCGACCTGGACGGCACCCTGGTGCGCCCCGGGGACGCCAAGTGGGCCGCGGCCCGGCAGCTGTACAACACCCGTTTCGACTCGCTCAAGCCGGCCGCCGTGGCCTACGTCTCGCACGCGGACGACATACGCACCGTCCTGTCGTACGCCCACGCCCACGACATCCACGTGTCGATACGCAACGGCGGTCATTCGTACGCGGGTTGGTCCTCCGGCAACGGCCGCCTGGTCCTCGACGTGTCGAAGCTCAACCGGGTCCGGGCGTCCGCCGGCTCGGCGGTGGTCGGCGCGGGCTCGAAACTGATCGACGTCTACCGCGCGCTCGCGGCGAAGGGCGTGACGATACCGGCGGGCTCCTGCCCCACGGTCGGCGTGTCCGGTCTGGTGCTCGGTGGCGGCCACGGCGTGGTCTCCCGGGCGTACGGTCTGACCTGCGACAGCCTGACCCAGGCGACCGTGATCACGGCGGACGGCAAGCAGCTCACCGCGAACGCCACCGAACACAAGGATCTCTTCTGGGCGTTGCGCGGCGCGGGCAACGGCAACTTCGGCGTCGTCACCGAGCTCCACTTCAGGACGCACCCGGCGCCGCAGGCGGTGACGGCCTACCTCAGCTGGCCGTGGGCCAAGGCGGCCGCGGTGCTGAAGGCCTGGCAGGAGTGGGGTCCGTCGCAGCCGGACGAGATCTGGTCGTCGCTGCACCTGGCGAACACCTCCGGCGGCACCCCGACGGTGTCGGTCGCCGCGTTCTCCCTCGGCACCTACGGCGAGCTGCAGAACGCGGTGGACCGCCTCGCCCACGCGGCCGGCGCGAACGCGACGAGCGTGTCGCTGAAGCGCCGCGGCTACGAGGAGGCGATGGAGATCTACGCCGGCTGCTCGTCGTACGCGAACGACGCCCAGTGCCATCTGCCGGGCACGACCCCGGGCCGCTCCCCGCAGGGCGCCCTGCAGCGCGAGACGTACGCGGCGCGGTCGGACTTCTTCGACCGTTCGCTGTCCGCGGCCGGCATCCAGGCGCTGCTGACGCAGATCAAGTCGGTGCGGGGCGGTGCCGGCAGCGTCGCCCTGACCGCGCTCGGCGGCGCGGTGAACCGGGTGTCCCCCACCTCCACGGCGTTCGTGCACCGCCGTTCCCGCATGCTGGCCCAGTACATCGGGTCCTGGCGGGCGGGCACCTCCGGCACGACGGCGCAGTCCTGGCTGACCTCGGCGCACGACGCGATGAAGCCGTACGCCTCGGGCGCCGCCTACCAGAACTACACGGACCCGACGCTCACGAACTGGCGCAAGGCGTACTACGGGGACGCGGCGGCCCGGCTGGCCACCGTGAAGAAGCAGTACGACCCGAACCGTTTCTTCAGCTACCCGCAGGCCCTGTGACCAGGCGCGGGACCGCCCGGCTCAGGCCGCCAGGTCCCGCTCCTCGACGCCCGGGGCCTCACGCCGCGCCCCGGGGATCACCGCGTCCTGTCCGTCGGCGGACCGGCGCCGGGCCCGGATGAGCCGGCCGGCCCTCGGCGACCGCTCGACCGCCTTGAGCACGGGCGTCAGCAGGGCGGTCGCGAGCGGGGACAGCAGCAGCGCGACGGCCGTGCCGAGCGCGAACCCGCCGACGACGTCGGTCGGGTAGTGCACGCCCATGTAGATCCGGCAGAACCCCTCGAACAGGGCCAGCGCGATTCCGGCGACCCCGAACTTCCGGTTGGCGACGAACAGTCCGACGCCCATCGCCATGGTGATGGTGGCGTGGTCGCTCACGAACGAGTAGTCGGTCTTGCCGGACACCAGGACGTCCAGGCCCTGATGGTCGAGGAAGGGCCGGGGGCGTTCCACGAAGCCGCGGATCGGCACGTTGACCAGGACCGCGATACCGGCCGCGAGCGGTGCCCAGAGCAGCGCGGCGACGGACGGCGCCGCTTCCTCGCCGCCCCGGCGGCGCACGCCCCACCAGCACCACAGCACGAGCAGCACCATGGCGACCAGCAGCCCGTACTCACCGACGTACTCCATGGTCCGGTCGAACCAGTGCGGCGCGTCCTTGGCCAGGCCGTTGATGTCGTAGAGCAGGTCGACGTCGGGGTTCGACCCCGATTCGGCGAGTCCAGCCATGGCGCTGCGGCCCCTTCGTCGTCTTTCCGGCGCGCACTTTCGCGCGCCGCGCCTGCCCACCCCCGTGGTGTGTAGATCCGCTTCCGCTGTCGATCCGACGCTGACGTCCGCTCGGCTACGTCAACAGGAACGCACGTCCCCACTTGATACGTTCCACACTCCACCGAATGATCACGCAGACGTTATCGAAGAGAGACACATCGCCGCAGCTCAGCGGGTGGGTTCACACGCGGTTCGAGGTCCGTTCACACCGTCGTGGGGAGCGCTTTCGCGCCATCTTCGGTGACCCTGGTGGCCCCGAAGTAGTCGGGGGTGTCAATCGGGTCGAACCGGATCACAGCGCCCGTGCGCGGGGCGTCGATCATGTACCCGCCGCCCACGTAGATCCCCACATGCCGGATGGCCCGGGAGTTGGTGAGGTCGTCCGAGAAGAACACCAGGTCGCCGGGGAGCAGTTCCTCGCGGGCGGGATGCGGGCCCGCGTTGTACTGGTCGTTGGCGACCCGGGGCAGCGTGACGCCGACACTCTCGAACGCGGCCTTGGTCAGTCCCGAGCAGTCGAAGCGTCCGCCCTGGTCAGCGGTGCCGTTCCCGCCCCAGAGGTAGGGCGTGCCGAGCTTCTTCTGCGCGTAGTAGATCGCCCCGGCGGCCTGCTTGGAGGGGTCGACGCGGCTGACGGGCGCCGCGAAGCTCTCCTCCAGCGTCGTGATGGTCTTCACGTAGTTCCGGGTCTCCTGGTACGGCGGCACGCCCCCGTACTTGATGACCGCGTAGGCGCCCGCGTTGTAGGAGGCCAACATGTTTTCGGTCAGGTTGCCGGGGACGTCCTTGACGTAGGAGGCGAGACTGCAGTCGTAGGACGCGGCCGACGGAATCGCGTCATTCGGGTCCCAGACGTCGCGGTCGCCGTCGCCGTCGCCGTCGATGCCGTGGGTGGCCCAGGTGCCGGGGATGAACTGGGCGATGCCCTCCGCCGCCGCCGCGCTTCTCGCGGTCGGGTTGAACCCGCTCTCCTGGTAGAGCTGCGCGGCGAGCAGTGCCGGGTTGAGGGCGGGGCACAGGTTGCCCCACTTCTGCACGACGGGCTGGTAGGCGGCCGGCACCGACCCCTTGGCGAGGGCCTTGGTGGCGCCGCCGACGCCGTTGGTGAGGTTCCCGGCGACGATGTACACGCCGACGACCAGCAGCATCACGAAGGAGAGTGCGGATCCGACAGCGAGGGTCGCCACGATCCATGCCTTACGCACCGTCAACCGCCCCTCGCCGCCCGGGAGTCCGTAGCCCCCGTCAGTGTAGGGGCGGAGATGGCCCTCCGGGGTGACCACGCACGGGGAAGAGCGCGGGGAGCAAGAGAGGAGAACAGCACGTCGTGACGGGCGTGGGCGAGGGGCCGTCAGCTGCCGTGTGCGCGGGCCGGGTTACGGACGGTCGGCGGTCGCGTCCCGGTACAGCGCGCGGGCTTCCGCCCCCAGGACGACGCTGTAGGAGATGTCGGCCGTGGCCCCGCCCTGCTCGTGTCCGCCGAGGATGCCGACGACCTGTCCGTCGCCGTTGACCCAGGGGCTGCCGCTGGTGCCGCCGGTGAGGTCGGGGCACTCGATGCGCTGCTGCGTACGACTGTGCGCGGTGGGCTTGTTCGTGCAGGCGACCGGCACGTCACGGGAGCTGGGGTACCCGGTGACGGTGACGGCGGTGGCGCCGGTGGCCACTCCGGTGGTGAACCGGTTGCCGCCGACGGCGTCCTCTACGCCCTTGCCGTCCCGGTCCTCCAGGGTGGCGAAGGCGACGTCGCTGTCCTCGTTCTGCCCCTCGGCCCACCCGTCGGGCAGATACCGCCGCTGGACCCTCCACATGCCGTACGGAGCCTCGCCGTCCCGGTAGCCGGGCACGAAGAGGAGGTCGCCGTCGCCGTCCAGGCAGTGCGCCGCGGTGACGAGGAGGTCGCGGTCCGGGCTGCGCACCACGGACGCCGTGCAGAAGTGGCCGCCGCCGAGGCCGCCGTCGTGGCCGGCGTCGAAGAGGGCCCCGACGCGTGCGCTCGGCGCGGTCGCGGCGGCGACCCTCGTCACGCCGAAAGGGCCGGGCCCGTCGTCCGCGGCCGCCTCGGAGGCGGAGGTGACGGCCAGCGCCACCACGGCACACAGCAGGGGGCGCGGCGGACACGGCAGGCGGCCGATGCGGAAGATGCGCTTCATCGGCCTCCACTCTGTCCCACGAAGGTGAGAAACGGATCAGGCCCTCCGTGGGATTCTCCCGTGCCTCGGCGGCCTCCGCCACCGGCACGGGGACCGGCGGGAGGGGATCCGCCGGGTGGGGGCCGCACTAGGCTGGCGGGCGCTGTGGACGACGTGGAAGGAAGGTCACCGTGGCTGAGCTGCCGCCCGATCTGGTCTGGACCCGTGCCGCCCCGCCCGGCGCGACCGGACCCGGCCCGTGGATCGAGATCGCCTTCGGCGAGGGCGAGGGCGAGGGCGAAGGTGAGGACGGCGACGGAGACGGGGAGGCCCCTGTATACCTGCGCGAGACGAGCGCCCCGGACACCGTCGTCACGACCAACCGCCGCAAGTGGGACGCCTTCGTCCTGGGCGTGCAGGCGGGCGAGTTCGACCACTTCGTGGAGGGCCTGCCGGAGACCGACGACCCGGCGGTGTGAACCCCGGGCCGGCTGAGCTCGGAACCGGGTGAGCTCGGAACCGGGTGAGCTCGGAACCGCGGGTGGCCTCCGCCGCGGCCGACCGGTGTCACCCGCCGGCCGCCCCGCTGTCCGAGCCCGCGGCGACCAGCGGGAAGGCCGTGCCGGTCAGCTCCTCCGACACGGTCCACAGCCTGCGGGCCGTCACCGGGTCGCTCGCGGCGGCCGAACGGCCGACCAGGGTCGGTGCGCCCCGCAGCTCGCCGAGGCCGTCGGGGCCGACGTAGCTCGCACCGGGGAGGTCCTGGGTGGCCGCGTAGAGAGTGGGCAGGGCGCCCGCCTTGTCGTCCTGGGCCACGATCCGGTTGCCCAGCCGCATGAAGGCGCGGGCGACGGGGCTGGCCGTGTGGCTCTGGAGGTTGGTGGCCGCGTAGCCGGGGTGGGCGGCGAGGGCGCGCACCGGTGAGCCCGCCTCCGTGAGGCGGCGCTGGAGTTCGAGGGTGAACAGCAGGTTGGCCAGCTTGGACTGGCCGTAGACGCTCCGCGGTTCGTAGTCGGCCGTGCGGTTCAGGTCGTCGAAGTGGATCCGGCCGTCGCCCCAGCGGTGGGCGCCCGAGGAGAGCGTGACGACCCGGTCGGTGACGTACGGCAGCAGCAGGTTCGTCAGGGCGAAGTGGCCCAGGTGGTTGGTGCCGAACTGCATCTCGAAGCCGTCCTCAGTCCGCTGCTGCGGGAGCATCATGACGCCCGCGTTGTTGACCAGCAGATCCAGCGGCCCGCTCCAGGCGCCGGCGAACTCCCGCACGGAGGACAGGTCGGCGAGGTCCAGGCGCCGGACCTCGGTGCTGCCGGTCACGGTCCCGGCCGCGGCCCGGCCCCGCTCCAGGTCCCGTACGGCGAACACCACGTGCGCGCCGGCCCGGGCCAGCGCGTCCGCCGCGGTGAGCCCGATGCCGCTGTTGGCGCCCGTGACCACGGCCGTCCGGCCGGAGAGGTCGGGGATCCGGTCCGCGTTCCACTTGCCCTGCTCATGCTTGTCAGCCATGACCTCAATGTAGGCGCCGCCAACAATGCTGTCAACGACAACAATGATGACGGCGGCAACATCGGGATACGATGGTCCGCATGCCCGAGAGCCGCCCCTACCACCACGGAGACCTGCGCGCCGCCCTGCTGGCCGGTGCCGAGCGCACCCTGCGGGAGCGGGGGAAGGCCGCGCTGTCCCTGCGGGAACTGGCCCGGGCGACCGGCGTCAGTCACGCCGCCCCCGGCCGTCACTTCCGGGACAAGCAGGCCCTGCTCGACGCGCTGGCCCTCACCGGCTACGAACGGCTCGCCCGGAGCCTGGAGGCGGCCGACGACCCCGCCCTCCCCCTGGAACCCCGCCTCGCCGCGCTGGCCCGGGCCTACCTCGGCTTCGCCATCGACAACGCCGAGTTGCTGGAGCTGATGTACACCCGCAAGCACGAGCCGGGCGCCTCGGACCGGATGACCGCGGCCGTCGACCGGACCGTGGGCTCACTGGAGCGCCTGATCGCGGACGCCCAGAAGCGCGGCGAGATCGTCGAGGGGGACCCCGCGCAGATCACCCTCGTCGCGGCCGCCGCCCTGCACGGCACCGCCACCCTCACGGCCAACGGCACGCTCACCCCCGAGGTGGCTCTGGCCGGCGTGGACGGACTGGTCCACCACATGCTGCACGGCCTCAAGCCCCGCTGACCCGGCCCCCGGTTCATCCTTGGTGGGCCTTTCCCGCGCGCCCAATTCCAGTGACCCGCCTGTGAGTTGGGTCAAGCGGCCTTCACCCGCGCCCCATCGGGCAACCATCGGCGAGTAACCCCCGGCCTGGGTTCGGTATGGCGGAAGTCAGGGTTCCGGCAGGCCCTTGTTGTCGCGTACTCAACAAGAGGATCGTCTCCGCGGGCCGCCGCCCACCGCCGCGGACCCCCACCGACGGCACGCACCCGCACGCGCCCCTGCCCCACCACCACCAGGAGGCTGCACCCTTGCGTACCACCACCCCCACCGACAGATCCGACGGTCCCTCCCCCCACCGCGTCGCCCGCCGCGTCGCCGCGGCCCTCGCCGCCACCGCCGCGCTCGTGTTCGCCGGATTCGGCACCGCCGTCCAGGCCGACGCGGCCCAGTCGGCGGCGTCACCGTCCAAGGTCACCTGGGCGGCCACCCCCTGCTCCACGCCCAAGAGGACCGGCGAACTGGCTTGCGACTCCCTGCGGGTCACCGGCGGCGTGACCGCCTTCCAGCAGGCGCGCGCCAAGGCCGCCGGCGTCACGCCGAAGGCGGCCGACGCCACCACCCCCTCCGGCTACGGCCCCACCGACCTCCAGTCCGCCTACGGCCTGACCTCGGCTGCCGCCGCCAACGGTGCCGGCGAGACCATCGCGATCGTCGACGCGTACAACGACCCCAACGCCGAGACCGACCTCGCCAAGTACCGCTCGTACTACGGCCTCACCGCCTGCACCACGGCGAACGGCTGCTTCAGGAAGGTCGGTCAGACCGGCTCCACCACCTCGCTCCCCACCAGCGACTCGGGCTGGTCGGAGGAGATATCCCTCGACCTCGACATGGCCAGCGCCGTCTGCCCGAAGTGCAACATCCTGCTCGTCGAGGCCACTTCGGCCACCATGGCCAACCTCGGCAAGTCCGTGAACGAGGCCGTCACCCTCGGCGCGAAGTACGTCTCCAACAGCTACGGCGGCTCGGAGTCCTCCTCCGACACCTCGTACGACTCCTCGTACTTCAACCATCCGGGCGTCGCCATCACCGTCAGCGCGGGCGACTCCGCCTACGGCGCCGAATACCCGGCCGCCTCCAGGTACGTCACCTCCGTCGGCGGCACGGCCCTCTCGAAATCCTCCTCCACCACCCGCGGCTGGACCGAGAGCGTCTGGAAGACCAGCAGCACCGAAGGAACCGGCTCCGGCTGCTCCTCCTACGACACGAAGCCGACCTGGCAGACCGACACCGGCTGCTCCAAGCGCACCGTCTCCGACGTCTCGGCGGTGGCCGACCCGGCGACCGGCGTCTCCGTCTACGACTCCTACGGCGTCACCGCCGGCTGGTACACCTTCGGCGGCACCAGCGCCTCGTCGCCGATCATCGCGGCCGTCTACGCCCTCGCCGGCACCCCCTCCACCGGCTCCTACCCGGCGAAGTTCCCCTACACGGCGGCCGGCACCTCCGCCCTCAACGACGTCACCAGCGGCAACAACGGCACCTGCACCACCAGCTACCTGTGCACCGCGACGTCCGGCTACGACGGACCGACCGGCTGGGGCACCCCGGAGGGCGTGAGCGCCTTCACCGGCTGACCCCGGACGCACCGGGAGGAACGCGCCGCCGGCGGGCGCTCGTGGGGAGACCGCCGACGGCACACAGGAGACGGGCCGCGGCACCCAGCCGCGGCCCGTCCGCCGTTGCGGAGTTAACCTTCACCCGGAGAACACCGGCACGACCTTTCCCCCCGACCGACCGTCAGAAACGGACGGCAACGGACAAGGGCGTAAAAGGGGTCAACGACAGAACCACACCACAGGTTCCGCTCCGGCCTCATTGCCCGGCGTGACCTGCCGTGATACACAGAGTGACCATACGGCCCTCCGTAAGGTGTTCGTACGAAACCCGCCAATCAATGACGTCAAGTCGACATACGACGGCGCCATCGTCGGCGACAATGATGCCTGACCTCTGCACCCATGCAGGGGATGCGGAACTACCCACCAGGGGCGGTGACTTACATGCTCTTTGCGGCCGACAAGGGAGACATCAACACCATCATCGGCGGGATCGCTCCGGACTGGGGGCCCTTCGGCAGCCTGGGCAACGAGGCGAAAGTGATGATCGAGGTGGTGATGGCGGTGGCCATCCTGCTCTGCCTCGGCATCGCCATCTGGGGCGCCGCCAAACAGCGCATCGGCGCGACAGCGCTGCGCGACACCTTCAGCGCGGAACAGGGCAAGGGCCTCATCATCGCGGGCCTCACGGGCGTCTTCATCATCGGCTCCCTCGGCACGCTCTTCACCATCGTGTACGGCATGGCCGTGTAGGCGGGGCGTCCGGTCGACGCTCCGTCAGTCCGGCCGGGCGCGCCCGGTGTTCCCCTACCCCACCCGTCCGTCGTGCCCACCGGCTGAGGTTGCGTTTCCCTGATGTCGAGTCACCACACCGCGCCCGCGCGGGAACCAGCACGGCTACCGTCGTATTCCTACGAGTATCCGCACGACGTCGAGGGGGCGTACGCGGCATGAGTCTCGGGGACGACAACGAAGCCTCCGGTTACGGCGGCACCGGGCAGACCCGGACCCGCCTGCCGGACCGGGGCGGCGACGTGTACGGAGGCGCCCGCCGCGGTGGCCGCTCCTCCTCACGGAGCCTGGTCACGGTGGTCGGCGTGGTGGTCCTCCTGATCGCCGCGATCGCCTTCGCGAACCGTGGAGGAGACGATTCCGCATCCAACGGGACCGGAACCTCCGGCAACAAGCCGGACACCACCTCCACCGCAGCCTCCGGCAACAAACCGGTGAAGTCCACGACGGGGGGAATCCCGTCGGGGTTCACGCGTGACCAGACGGGGGCGGAGAGCGCGGCGGCGAACTATGCGGTAGCACTCGGCTCGGACGGCATGTTCAACGCCACCAGGCGCCACGAGATCGTGCAGACCGTCGCTGCCCCCAGCGCGGTCGACCGACTCCAGTCCGGCTTCGACGCCGACTATTCGGTGGGTTTCCTCCAGAAGATCGGCCTCGACGACGACGGCAACGCTCCCGCGGGAAAGACCTTCGTCAACCGCACGCTGCCTGCTGGCACGAAGGTCACCTCGTTCAGCACCAGCGCGGCCACCGTCGAAGTCTGGTGCAACGGCCTCTTCGGGCTCGCCGGTGACGATTCCACCAACCCCGTGACCAGTAGTTGGTTCACCGTGACCTTGAAGCTGACTTGGAGTGACAGCGACTGGAAGGTCCTGGAAAGCGGGCAGAAAGCCGGGCCGACCCCCGTCACCGGTGACAGCCCCATTTCCGGGGCCGACGAGATCGGCAAGGCGGTCCAGGAGTTCGGAGGGTTCACGTATGCCCGGTAGCAGTCACCGCGCGCTCAAGCTCACCGGCCTGGTCGGCGCCGTGCAGGCGGCCACCGTGCTGCTGGCCACCCGCGCCTTCGCAGCGCCCACGCCAACGCCCACACCGAGCGATGATCCCTGTTCGCTCGTCTCCGGCCCCGCAAAGAAGTACTGCGAAGGTGACAACTCCGGCAGCGGCAGCCGCTCCGGCAAAAACCCCCTCACCGACACCCTCGACCCCCTCTCCTCCCTGGCAAGGGGCTGCGCCGACGCCGCGTCCTGGACCATCGACAAGCTCAGCGACGCCGTGAAGGAGACCGCGAACGTCGACTTCACGAACGGCAAGTTCCTCCAGCAGTACGCCGTCGTCTTCGCCGCGTCGACCATCCTGACGCTCGTCCTGTGGCTGCTGGCCGTGACGAAGCGGGCCGTGCGGGGCGTGCCGCTGACCACCGCCATCTCGGAGGCGATCGGCTTCCTGTGGCTGACGGTGATCGCCTCCGCCTTCACCCCGCTGATCCTCTACACGGTCGTGTCGGCGACGGACGGCGTCTCCGAGGTCCTCGCGAAGACGACCGGCGACCAGACGGACACGTTCTTCGGCACGTTCTCCGGCGCCCTCGGCAAGGGCGACGACATCGGCGGCGGCCCGATCATGCTGATCGTGGTCTCGCTGGTGTCGATCCTCGCCGCGGGCGTCCTGTGGCTGGAGCTCGTCATCCGGGCCGCCCTGCTCTACGTCGGCGCCCTCCTCGGCACCGTCGTCTACGCGGGCCTGGTCGACAAGAACATGTGGGGCCACGTCCGCCGCTGGGCCGGCATCATGATCGCCGTCATCCTGGTCAAACCGGTGATCGTCATCGTGCTCGGCCTGGCCGGCGCCCTGTCCTCCGACAACGGCCCCGACTCCTTCTCGGCCGTCGTCTCCGGCCTCGCGATCATCCTGCTGGCCATCTTCGCCAGCGCGATGATCTACCGCTTCGTCCCCGGCTTCGGCGACGAGATCGCCGGCTCCCGCAACAACCGCATCATGCAGGGCGCCGAGGGCAAGGCCGCCGCGGTCATCAGCTCCCCAGCGACCATGGTCGCGCAGGGCATCAAGACCCACAGCACCCGCGCCGACAACAACGGCGGCGGCGGCCAGTCCACGTCCGGTGGATCCCGTCCCGCCAACCCTGCGTCCGGCGGCGTCGCCGCGCACAGCTCGCGCACCGGGAACGGAGGCGGCGGATCTGTCCCCTCCGCCGCCCCCGCCCCCCGCCAGGGCAGCCCGGTGAACACCCCGCACGCCAGTGAAACCCGCAACAGCAGTTCCAACCGCACGGGAGGTGAAGGGCGTTGACGGCCGAGTCCCACGTGTCCCACATGGTCACGCCCCGCCGTACATATCTGATCGGCCGCGCCCGGCCGAACGCGATCGTCGGCCGCAACCGCGAGAGCGGCGAGATCGCACTGATCGTCCTGGGCGCGTTCCTCGGCATGATGTGCGGGCTCCTCGTCCCCGTCCTCTCCCTGCGGATCGTGCTGCTCACGGGCTTCCCGATGCTCGCGCTGGCGGCCGTCTACGTGCCGTACAAGCGCCGCACGTTCTACAAGTGGTTCGAGATCAACCGCAGCTACAAGCGCACCCTGCGCCGGGGGACGACCTACCGTTCCTCCGCCATGGAGGCCGGCACCCGCATCGACGGCCGGGAGATCGAGGTCGGCCCGCCGCCCGGCATCGGCCGCATCAACTGGCTGGCCGCGCCCTTCGGCCCGGACGAGATCGCCGTACTCCTGCACGCGGACCGCAGAACCGTCACCGCGGCCATCGAGATCGAGGGCCCGGGTGTCGGCCTGCGCGACTCCGAGGACCAGGAGGCCCTGGTCGACCGCTTCGGCACCCTCCTCAAGCACGTGGCCAACGGCGACGGCTTCGTCACCCGCCTCCAGATGCTCGCCCGCACCCTCCCCGCCGACCCGGACGCGCACGCCAAGGACGTCGCCGTACGCGGGGACGAGCGGGCACCGGGATGGCTGACGCAGTCGTACGACCAGCTGCAGTCGATGGTGTCGACCAGCAGCGAGCAGCACCGCGCGTACCTCGTGGCCTGTATGCACTTCAACCGCGAACTGTCCGCCGAGGCACACGCGATGGCCCGGGCGGCGCGCCCGCACAACGGCCGCAAGCTCGACCGGGACGCCGGACTCGCCGTCGTCATGGCCCGCGAGCTGACCGACATCTGCTCGCGCCTCCAGGAGGCCGACATCCGCGTCCGCCAGCCCCTCGGGCAGGGCAGGCTCGCCTCGCTCATCCACGCGATGTACGACCCGGACCACCCGATCGACCACATCCAGGCGATGACCAAGCGCAACGCCTGGCCGGCCGAGCTGGACGCGATGGAGCCCTCCTACCTCCAGGCCAAGACCCGCGAGTCGTCCACCCGCGCCCCCTGGTGCCACGCGACCGCCTGGGTGAAGGAGTGGCCGATGACGCCGGTGGGCGTCAACTTCCTCGCGCCGCTGCTCGTCCACACCCCGGACGTCATCCGCACCGTCGCCGTCACCATGGACCTCGAACCCACCGAGGTCGCCATCGAACGCATGCTGACGGAGAAGACCAACGACGAGGCGGAGGCGTCCCGCGCCGCCAAGATGAACCGGACCGTCGACCCCCGCGACGTCGCCGCGCACGGCCGCATCGACCAGCGTGGCGAAGACCTCGCCAGCGGCGCCGCCGGCGTCAACCTCGTCGGCTACATCACCGTCTCCTCCCGCAACCCCGAAGCCCTGGCCCGCGACAAGCGGACCATACGGGCCTCAGCCGGAAAGTCGTACCTGAAGCTGGAGTGGTGCGACCGCGAGCACCATCGCGCCTTTGTGAACACGCTCCCGTTCGCCACCGGCATTCGAAGGTAGAGGAGCTGCCGCATGCGGGATCCGATGTCCATCCTGACCGACGCCTTCACGTCCTTCCTCTTCGGGAAGGTCGAGACGACCCGACTGCCGGTGCGCACCTCCACGGGCCAGGCGCAGGCCGTCTACCTGCCGACCGCCGCGCCCGGCCTGGGCGACTCGGGGGTCATCATCGGCCGCGAGGTGTACTCCGGGAAGGGCTACATCTACGACCCCTTCCAGCTGTACGGCCAGCAGCTCCCGGCCCCGCACTGGCTGGTCCTCGGCGAGTCCGGCAACGGCAAGTCGGCGCTGGAGAAGACGTACGTCCTCCGGCAGCTGCGCTTCCGCGACCGCCAGGTCGTCGTCCTAGACGCACAGGGCGAGGACGGCGTCGGCGAATGGAACCTGGTCGCGCAGGAGCTGGGCATAACCCCCATCCGGCTGGACCCGACGGCGGCCCTCGACCACGGCATCCGGCTCAACCCCCTCGACCCGTCGATCACGACGACGGGGCAGCTCGCCCTGCTCCGCACGATCATCGAGGTCGCCATGGGGCACGGCCTGGACGAGCGGTCCGGCTTCGCCCTCAAGGTCGCGCACGCCTACGTCAACGAGACGATCCTCGACCGCCAACCCGTGCTGACGGACATCGTCGACCAGCTGCGGCACCCCGAACCGGAGTCCGCCGAGGCGATGAACGTCGCCATAGACGACGTGCGCGCCTGGGGCCTGGACGTGGCCCTCGTCCTGGACCGGCTGGTCGACGGCGACCTGCGGGGCATGTTCGACGGCCCCACGACGGTCGGCATCGACCTGGACGCACCCCTGATCGTCTTCGACCTCTCCCACATCGACCGCAACTCCATCGCCATGCCCATCCTGATGGCGATCGTCGGAGTATGGCTCGAGCACACCTGGATCCGCCCCGACCGGAAGAAGCGCATCTTCCTGGTCGAGGAGGCCTGGCACATCATCAACAGTCCGTTCGTCGCCCAGCTCTTCCAGCGCCTGCTGAAGTTCGGCCGCCGGCTCGGCCTGTCCTTCGTGGCGGTCGTCCACCACCTGAGCGACGTGGTGGACGGCGCCGCCGCGAAGGAGGCCGCCGCGATCCTGAAGATGGCATCGACCCGGACGATCTACGCCCAGAAGGCCGACGAGGCGAGGGCGACGGGCCGGGTCCTGGGGCTGCCACGCTGGGCGGTGGAGATCATCCCCACCCTCACGCCCGGCATCGCCGTCTGGGACGTCAACGGCAACGTCCAGGTGGTCAAACACCTGGTCACGGAGACCGAACGTCCGCTCGTCTTCACCGACCGCGCGATGACCGAGTCCTCCAGGGACCGCGAGCTGGCCGACGACGCCCTGCGCGCCGCCGAGCTGGAGGCGGAGGAACGGGCGGCGGCCTTCATGGAGCAGCACCTCAACGACTTGGACGGCTCGTCCGAGTCGACGGTGGCGTAGGCGGAGGGGCAGGGCAGCCGTGAGACCGGACGATCACCTCTACCGCCGGCAGGACCGACCGGACCGTCACAGCCGGCAGGGCGGCGTGCCCGACGGCCTCCTGGTCGGCCTGCTCGCCTTCCTCCTCGGCATGACCCTGCTGGTGTGGACGGCGACCGGCCTGTCCGGCCTGTTCGCCCAGGGCGCCTGGCCGGACGGCGTCGCCTTCACCCGCACCCCGCTGGCCATGCGCCATCTCATCGGCCGCCCGCACGACGTCCCGGGCGCCTGGCCCGACACCCCACCGGCCCAGCTCTCGGGCTACGGCCTCTTCTGGGGCCTGTTCCTCGGCCAGCTGATGGCACTGTTCGTCGTGACGGTCTTCACCCTCGGCACGCTGGCACGGTGGAAGGGCGTCCGGGCGCGGAAACGGGCCGAGGCGATGGCCCGCGCCACGACGGCGAGCCCGGACCCGGAGCCGGTCCCCGAGCCCGTGCGCGCGGCCGTGCCCGAGCCGGAGGCGCACCGGCCGCAGCCGCCGGTGCACGAGGTCCCCGTCCCACGCGTCGAGCCGGAACCCACGGAACTCCTCGCGCCCCCGGCCCCCGCCCCCGCCCCCGCCCCGCAACAGACGGTCCCCGCCTCCCCGTTCGGCGGCGACAGACCGGGCGCCTGGGAACCGGTCCGCTCCGAGGGCGTGGTCCTCTACGGCCTTCCGGACATCCGCCGTACGTCGGCGACCCAGGCGGTACGCGACGCGGCGGGCCCCGCCCTCGTCGTCACCTCCGACCCCGTCCTGTGGCAGGACACGAAGGACGCCCGCGCGAAGCTCGGCCCGGTCCACCTCTACGACCCCGCGCACCGCTGCGACACCCCGGCCAGGCTCCACTGGTCGCCCACCGCGGGCTGCGAGGACAAGGCGACGGCGGCGGCGAGAGCAACCGCCCTGCTCAGCCCGATCCGCCCGACCGCACGGCTCGACCAGGCGGTCAGCGACACCGCCGAGATCCTCCTGCGCAGCTACCTCCACGCCGCCGCGATCGACGGCAGGACCGTCCGCCACGTCCACCGCTGGTCGCAGGGCAACCAGATCCAGGACGCGGTCCGCACCCTGCGGACGAATCCCAAGGCGGCCGCCGGCTCGGCGGGTGAACTGGAGGCAGCGCTCACCGGGCATCCCGAACGCCGTGACATCGCCCAGGAGCTGGCGGGCCGGGCACTGTCCGCCCTCTTCACCGTCAACATCCGCGAGGCATGCACTCCAAACCGAACTGATGCCCTCGCCTTGGATTCCTTCGTGGACGAAGGGGGCACGCTTTATGTGGTCGGTGAATCGATCGAAGATCCCAGGACGAATCCCGGTGCGATGCCCTTCCTGACGGCGCTCACCGCAAGCGTGGTCGAGCACGGCCGGCGCATGGCCGAACGGTCATCCGCCGGTCGGCTCGACCCACCACTGACCCTCGTCCTGGACGACATCGCGGCCGTCGCGCCCCTGCCCCAGCTTCCGGAGCTCCTCGCCGCCGGCGCCGACCGGGGCCTGCCCACGCTGGCCCTTCTCCGCTCCCGCGAACAGGCCCGCACCCGCTGGCCCCACGACGAACTGCCGGTCTGACGCCCCGTCCCGCTTCTCACGGCCGCTCGATGGCCATCTCCAGCTCGCGGCCCTCGCTGCCGGCGATCGGCACGGTCACTCCGGTGGGCAGGAACCCCGCCTTGCGGTAGAAGGACTGCGCCCGCGCGTTGTCCTCGTGGACGATCAGCCGTACGCGCTCGACGCCCTGTCCCCATGCCCATTCGAGGCCCGCGTCGAAGAGCACCTCGGTCATCCCGCTCCCCCGGTGCTCGGGCCGGACGTAGACACCGACGATGTGTCCCTGCTTCCGCTCGACCAAAAACCCCGCCCAGTCCGTGGTTCCCGGCTGTTCGATCAGTACGGTCAGCATGCCGGCCCAGTCCCCGTCGGGGCCCTCCGAGATGATCTGCTGTGCTCCGGTCGCCCCTTCGGCGGCACCCTCGGCACGCTCCTGCCAGAAGGAGTCCGGCCTCGCCGCGGCCTGTTCGTAGGTGTCGAGGAAGGCGAGATGCGCGACCGGGTCCCGCAGGGCGACAAGCCGCAGCTCTTTGGTCCTGGCCCATTCGTCGGAGCGTATGGAACGGATGAGATAGCTTCCGGGGCTTTCGGTGTTCGGGGTGCTCATGCGGCCACCGTAATGCCTGACCCCGGAACGCAGAAAACCCCCGCACCAATGGTACGGGGGTTTTCCCAAGATTTGTTCGGCGGTGTCCTACTCTCCCACAGGGTCCCCCCTGCAGTACCATCGGCGCTGTAAGGCTTAGCTTCCGGGTT
>NZ_JBEXCW010000075.1:0-39751 GCF_040605435.1 Streptomyces sp. NPDC005574 | reverse complement strand
GGCGGGTGCCGCGGTGCCGGGACGGCGCTTCCATGCCGGGGGCCGTGCCGCCGGGCGACCGCTGCGGGGCGGGTGCCGCGGTGCCGGGACGGCGGTTCCATGCCGGGGGTCGCGTCGCCGGGACGGCGGTCGGTCCGAGGAGCCGTGGGGTGCACGCGTCCCCGGCCCGTGTCCTCGCCGACGCGTCCCCGGCCGGTGCCGTCGCCCCCGCGTCCGTCGCCCAGGAACCAACAAACAACGACAGGATCGTTGCCTCGGTTGTGTGCGGGTTCTAGGGTTCCTCTGGCTCAACCGTTCGCTTTGTCACCAGCAGTCTGTTTCCGGCTCCCCCGCAACTGCCGTATGCCAACAGCATCCGACACTTTCTGACGCTCCCTCGGTTCGCGCACCCCACTGTCGTCCAGAGGAAGGCCACGGTCATGCCGTACCCGCACGAGACCTCCGCCGTCAGCCGCCGCCGTCTCCTCGAAGGCGGGGCCGCCGCACTCGGGGCGCTCGCCCTGTCCGCCGCACCCGGCGCCGCCGCGCAGGCGGCCCCCTTCCGCGCGGCGGCGGACGGCACGCCGGAGTGGAACGGCGACATGGCCCTGTTCCAGGTGGGCACCGAGCGACCGCACACCACGCTGATGCCCTACGCGAACCTGGCGCAGGCGCTGGCCGGCGACCGCACCCGCTCGCCCTACCGGCTGAGCCTCGACGGCACCTGGCGCTTCGCCCACGTCGACCGCCCCGGCGACCGCGACACCGACTTCCACCGCACCGATCTCGACGACACGTCCTGGGACACCATCCCGGTCCCCTCGCCCTGGCAGCTGCACGGCTACGACCGCCCGATCTACGTCAACATCACCTACCCGTACTGGGGCCCCAACGGCCTCGGCGAGGAACCCCGGCCGCCGGCCGCGCCGACCCGCTTCAACCCGGTCGGGCAGTACCGCCGCAGCTTCACGGTGCCCCGCGGCTGGGCCGGGCGGCGCACCTTCCTGCACTTCGAGGGCGTCAAGTCGGCGCACTACGTGTGGATCAACGGCACGCTGGTGGGCTACCACGAGGACTCCTTCACCCCCGCCGAGTACGACATCACCCCGCATCTGCGGCCCGGCACCAACCAGATCGCGGTCGAGGTGTACCGCTACTCGGACGGCGACTGGCTGGAGGACCAGGACATGATCCGGCTGAGCGGCATCTTCCGCTCGGTCCACCTGTTCTCCACCCCGGCCGTCCACCTGCGCGACTTCAAGCTGGACACCCCGCTCGGCGACGACCACACGACCGCCGCACTGTCGGTCACCGCGAGCGTCCGCGACTACGGCGGGCAGGGCGCCGGCCGGCACACCGTGGAAACGCAGCTCTACGACGCCGACGGCCACCCGGTCTGGCCCCGGCCGCTCCAGCAGACCGTGGACCTCGGCCCCGGCGCCGAGACGACCGTGAGCGCGACGAGAGCCGTACCCTCCCCGCGGCTCTGGTCGGCCGAGCACCCGAACCTGTACACCGCCGTGCTGCGCCTGCGCGACCCGGCCGGGAAGGTCACCGAGACCCTCTCCCACCGCGTGGGCCTGCGCGAGTTCGCGCTCAAGGACGGTCTGATGCGGATCAACGGCCGGCCCGTCTCCATCCGGGGCACCAACCGGCACGAGATGCACCCCGAACGCGGCACCGCGCTCACCCGCGCCGACATGGTCGAGGACATCCGGATCATCAAGCGGATGAACATGAACTCCGTCCGCACCTCCCATTACCCCAACAACCCGCAGTGGCTCGAACTCGCCGACGAGTACGGGCTGTACCTCGTCGACGAGACCAACCTGGAGACTCACGGCATCCGCGGCGAGTACCCCGGCGACCACGCCGACTGGAGCGCGGCCTGCGTGGCCCGCGCGCAGAACATGGTGCACCGCGACAAGAACCACGCCTCGGTCGTCATCTGGTCGCTGGGCAACGAGGCCGGCGGCGGCAGCACCTTCGTCGCCATGCACGACTGGATCCGCTCCTACGACCCCACCCGCGTCATCCAGTACGAGGGCGACGACCGGCCCGCCGTCAGCGACATCCGCTCCGCGATGTACGAGACCCCCGCGCGTGTCGAGGCCCGCGCGAAGGACACGGCCGACACCCGGCCGTACGTCATGATCGAGTACTGCCACGCGATGGGGAACTCGAACGGCAACCTCAAGAAGTACTGGGACGTCGTCCGCGCTCACGACGTCCTCCAGGGCGGCTGGATCTGGGACTTCGTCGACCAGGGGCTGAGCCGGCCCACCCCGGCCCGCAAGCTGTTCACCGAGACCGGGCCCGGCTCCCTGCGCGGCGAACTCATGCCCGCCGGCGGCACCTTCGACCGCGCCGACGGGGTCTTTGGCGGCACGATCTTCGCCCGCGACGCCCGCCTGGACCTCACCGGGTCGCTGACCCTGGAGGCGTGGATCACCCCGCATGTGACGGGGTATCACCAGCCCGTGCTCGCCAAGGGCGACACCCAGTACGCCCTCAAACAGTCCGACGGGAACCTGGAGTTCCTCATCTACGGCGACGGCCAGTGGATCAGCGTGAGCTGGGCGCTGCCGGGCGACTGGACCGGCCGCGAGCACCACGTCGCGGGTGTCTTCGACGCGGACGCCGGCACCCTCACCCTGTACGCCGACGACGTGTCGCGTGCCACCCGCACCACCACCCGGCGGCCCAGCAGCACCACCGCCCCGCTCGCTCTCGCCACCGACGCCGACAACCCGACCCGGGAGTTCAGCGGCACCATCCGCCGGGCGCGCGTCTACGCCCGTGCCCTGAGCGCCGCCGAACTGGCCGCCGACGGCCGGGGACCCGGCGACGACGGCGTGCGGTTCTGGTTCGACGCCGCCACCGTCGGCTTCGAGGAGAAGCGCCCCCGGGAGAAGACCTTCCTCGCCTACGGCGGCGACTGGGGCGACAACCCCAACGACGGCAACTTCTGCGCGGACGGCATCGTCACCGCGGACCGCGCGCACACCGGCAAGGCCGCCGAGATCAAGCGCGTCTACCAGGCGATCAACGTCACCGGCAGCGCGAGCGCCATCACGCTCACCAACGAGTACCTGTTCACCAACCTGCGTGAGTTCGACGGGCGTTGGGAGCTGACGGCCGACGGACAGGTCGTCCGGCGGGGCCGGCTGACCCGCGACCAGCTGGACGTGGCGCCGCTGTCCGGCAAGAACATCACCGTCCCCGTGAAACCACCGAGCAAGCCGGCGCCGGGCGCGGAGTACTTCCTGCGGCTGTCCTTCACCACCAGGGAGCCCACGCCGTGGGCCGAGGCCGGCTTCGAGGTGGCGGCGCGGCAACTCCCCTTCGACGCGGGCAGCCCCGCCGTGACAGCCGTACCGCTGACGCGTGTTCCGGCGCTCGGGCACCGGGACGACGAGGACTCGGTCACCGTCACCGGCCACGACTTCTCCGTCACCGTCGACAAGCGCGCCGGGATCATCACCTCCTACGAGGCCGGCGGAGTCCGGTTGCTCACCTCCGGGCCCGCGCCGAACTTCTGGCGGGCGCCGACCGACAACGACCACGGCAACGGCCAGCACACCCGCAACCAGACCTGGCGCGACGCCGGCGCGAACCGCGAGGTGACCGGCGTCGGCGTGCGCGCCCTGCGGGACCGGGCCGTCGAGATCAAGGTGAGCGGCACACTGCCGACCACGGTCGAGTCGGCGTACACCACCACGTACACGGTCTTCGGCAACGGCGAGATCAAGATCGACCACACGCTGCACCCCGGCGCGGCGAGCCTGCCGTACATCCCCGAGGTCGGCAGCCTGCTGTTCCTGCCGGCCCGCCTCGACCGGCTGCACTACTACGGGCGCGGCCCCGAGGAGAACCACTGGGACCGCAACGACGGGACGGACGTGGGCCTCTACTCGGGCCCCGTCGCCGAGCAGGGGACGCCCTACATCCGCCCGCAGGAGAACGGCAACAGGACCGACGTCCGCTGGGCCGCGCTGACCGGCCGCGACGGCGCGGGGCTGCTCGTCTGCGGTGAGCCGCTGATCGAGGTCAACGCCTCCCACTTCACCCCGGAGGACCTCTCCGACGCGGCCCGCCACGACTACCAGCTCACCCCGCGCGACGCCGTCGTGCTGCGCCTGAACCACCGGCAGATGGGCGTGGGCGGCGACAACAGCTGGGGCGCTCACACCCACGACGAGTACAAGCTGTTCGCCGACCGCGACTACGCCTACACCTACCGCCTGCGCCCCCTGCCCGAAGTGGACCGGGCCCAGACCCTGTGGCACCACCCGACAGCGACGGAGCCCACGACCTGACCAGCCCGTCACCCCTGGGGTTCCTCCCGGCACGGGCGGGCTCCCGGACGCCTGCCGGGCGGTCCGCCCGGATGCCGGACCCCCGCCCGGCGCCGGCCGCCGCACGCTGATGTCGGATTTCCGCCAGCCCCGCCCCGCCCGGTGGCGGATCCTGGGCGTATGCAGAACGGGATGCACACCGACCGGGAGCGCTGTCTGCGCGCCGTCCAGTCCAAGGACGCGCGCTTCGACGGCTGGTTCTTCACCGCCGTCCTGACCACCCGCATCTACTGCCGGCCCAGCTGCCCGGTCGTACCGCCCAAGCCCGGTAACATGATCTTCCACCCGAGCGCGGCCGCCTGCCAGCAGGCCGGATTCCGCGCCTGCAAGCGCTGCCGGCCCGACGCCAGCCCAGGCTCCCCGGAGTGGAACCAGCGCGCCGACCTCGTCGCCCGGGCCATGCGGCTCATCGCCGACGGAGTCGTCGACCGCGAGGGCGTGCCCGGCCTCGCCGCCCGCCTCGGCTACAGCACCCGGCAGCTGGAACGCCAGCTGCCGGCCGAACTCGGCGCGGGACCGCTCGCCCTCGCCCGCGCCCAGCGCGCGCAGACCGCCAGAGTCCTCATCGAGACGACCCCGCTCCCGATGGCGGACATCGCCTTCGCCGCCGGGTTCTCCGCCGTCCGCACCTTCAACGACACCGTGCGCGAGGTCTTCGCGCTGTCCCCGAGCGACCTGCGCTCCCGGGCACCGGGAACGGCCGCCGGACACCCGCCCGGCGTCCTGTCCCTGCGCCTCCCCTTCCGCGCCCCCCTCAACCCCGACAACCTCTTCGGCCACCTCGCGGCGACCGCCGTCCCGGGCGTGGAGGAGTGGCGCGACGGCTCCTACCGGCGCACCCTCCGCCTGCCCTACGGCCACGGCATCGTGGCGCTCACCCCGCGCCCCGACCACATCGCCTGCCGTCTCACCCTCAGCGACCTGCGCGATCTGACCGTCGCCATCAGCCGCTGCCGCCGCATGCTCGACCTGGACGCCGACCCGGTCGCGGTCGACGACCAGCTGCGCGCGGACCCCGTCCTCGCGCCCCTGGTCGACAAGGCGCCCGGGCGGCGGGTTCCCCGCACGGTCGACGAGGCGGAGTTCGCCGTGCGCGCGGTCCTGGGCCAGCAGGTCTCCACGGCCGCCGCCCGCACCCACGCGGCCCGCCTGGTCACCGCCCACGGGGAGCCGGTGGAGGACCCCGAGGGCGGGCTCACCCACCTCTTCCCCTCACCCGATGCGCTCGCCGCGGTGGACCCCGAGACCCTGGCGATGCCCGCCACCCGCCGCACCACCTTCACCACGCTGGTCGCCGGGCTCGCCGGCGGAACGGTCAACCTGGGTCTGGAGAGCGACTGGGCGCAGACGCGTGACCGGCTGCTCGCGCTGCCCGGCTTCGGACCGTGGACCGTGGACGTCATCGCGATGCGCGCCCTCGGCGACCCCGACGCCTTCCTCCCCACCGACCTCGGGATCCGGCGCGCCGCCCGGGAACTGGGCCTGCCGTCGACCCCGGCGGCGCTCACGGCCCGCGCGGCGGCCTGGCGGCCCTGGCGCGCGTACGCCGTCCAGTACCTGTGGGCGACCGACAGCCACCCCATCAACTTCCTGCCCGTGTGAGGACGTTTCGTGAGACGGCACACCGTGATCGACAGCCCCTACGGCCCGCTGACACTCGTCGCCGAGGACGGCGCCCTGTGCGGCCTCTACATGACCGACCAGCGCCACCGCCCGGCGCAGGAGACCTTCGGCGACCGCGACGCCCAGCCCTTCGGCGAGGCCCGCGACCAGCTGAAGGCCTACTTCGCGGGCGAGTTGACGGAGTTCACCGTCGAACTGCGCCTGTCCGGCACCCCGTTCCAGCGCGAGGTCTGGCAGCAGCTGCGCCGCATCCCGTACGGCGAGACCCGCTCCTACGGCCAACTGGCCGACGCCCTCGGCAATCGAGGCGCCTCCCGTGCCGTGGGCCTCGCCAACGGCAAGAACCCGATCGGCATCATCGTGCCCTGCCACCGCGTCGTCGGCGCCGACGGCGGCCTCACCGGGTACGGCGGCGGCCTGGCACGCAAGCAGCGCCTCCTGGACCTGGAGCGCGGCAGCGCGCTGTTCTGATGCCGGGGCCGCCACGAAAGCCTCCTAGGCGGCGAGCCCGCTCAGCAGCTTCGGCAACGCGGTCCCGATCGGCTCCCGTACGACCTCGTCCGCCCGGTCGTCGTACGGGGTCGGCTCCGCGTTGACGACGATCAGCCGCGCTCCGTGATCGGCCGCCACACCGGCCAGCGCGGCGGCGGGCTGCACCTGGAGGGTGCTGCCCACGGCGATGAACACCTGGCACGCCTTGCTGATGGCGAGCGCGTCACCGAGGACCACCGGGTCGAGCGGCTCACCGAAGAAGACCGTCGCCGACTTCAGGATGCCGCCGCACGCCAGGCACGGCGGATCGTCCTCGCCGGCCTCGACACGGGCCAGCGCGTCCGTCATCGGGCCCCGCGCGTGGCACCGCGTGCACACGAACTTCCTTGCGGTGCCGTGCAGTTCGAGTACCTTGCGGGCCGGCATCCCGGCGAGCTGGTGCAGTCCGTCCACGTTCTGCGTGAGCACCCTGACCGGCACGCCGGACCTCTCCAGCTCGGCCACCGCCCGGTGCGCGGCGTTGGGCTCGGCGTTCAGGGCCGCGGTCGCCCGCCTCAGCTGCCACGACCGGCGCCGGATCTCCGGATCGTCCATGTAGTACTCGTAGGTCACGAGTTTCTCGGCCTCCGGATCCCGCCGCCACAGCCCGCCGGGTCCGCGGTAGTCGGGTATTCCGGAGTCTGTCGAGATTCCGGCGCCGCTCAGCAGGGCGACGAGGGGCCTGGTCATGGGCCGAGGGTAGGACGGCCGTCCGTCGTGGGCCAGTGGATATCCGACGCCGGCGCGTGCCGTCAGACCCTGTCGATCCGCCAGGCGACCATCCCCGTGGCGCCCGCTTCCGCCCTCACGTCGAGGTGCGGCGCGCCGGCCACGGGGAGCCGTGCGGAGACGACCGACCGGTCGCAGGGGACGGGACGCGTGGAGCCCGTGGCCGCCGGCGTCACGACCATCCGGACCGTCCCCGTCCCGGCGCACACCACCGTCACCTCGTAGGCGACGCCCCGCGTGAGGCCGGGGCGGCTGTGGATGCCGTCCGAGACGCGTTCCACCCCGGACTCGACCATCGGGCCGCCGTCAGCGGTGACGGCGTCGAGGGCGGCGGTGACCTGCGCGGTGAGCCTTCGCTCGGTCCGGACCGCGGTGCCGTGCGCGGTGGCCGCGGGGGAGGCGGCCCGGGTGGGAGCGGGCTCGGGCGCCTGCTCCGCCGAGCAGCCCGTCAGGACCAGGACCGACACCGCGGCGCAGGCCAGGAGCGGGCGCGGCACGCCGTGTCCGGGACCGGCCGAGCCGTCTCCCCGCCGCCGTCGGCGTCCCGCACTGTGCCGCACGCGCCCCGCCCCCCTGCGCGCCCGCCACGTCGTAGTCCCACGAACCCTAGTCCACGGGGTGCGGGCGCCGGACGGCGCCGTCAGGCCACCCGGTGGCCGTTCTCCAGCTCCGCCGTCCCCGTGCCCTCGGCCAGGACGTCGAGGGCGGCCAGCACGCGGTGGCCCAGGGCGCCGGGCAGGTACTCGCCGATCTCCTCGCGCGAAACGAGCCGCCAGGACAGCAGCTCCTCCTCCTGGAGCCGGATCGACTGGAAGTCGGCGTCGCCGAGGAGACCGCCGTCGTACAGGTACGCCACCAGAGGCGGCCGGGCCGCCCCGTGCACCCAGTCCACCGCGAGCAGCCGGCCGAGTTCCCGGTCCAGGCCGATCTCCTCGACGGTCTCGCGGCGCGCGCCCTGCCGAGGCGTCTCGCCCTCGTCGGACTCGATGGTGCCGCCCGGCAGTGCCCAGCCCTCGCGGTAGTTGGGCTCGACGAGCAGCACCCGGCCGCCGGCGTCCCGGAAGAGTACGGCCGCCCCGGCCAGAACCCGGGGGAGACCCGCGATGTACGTGGCGAAGTCTTCGGTGGTGGTCATTGAGGAAGCGTAACCAGCTCCCGCCCCCACCCCGGAGCCCACCGCACGCGCTCCGGACAGCCCGGGCCGGCGGCGAGCGGGGGAGCCGAGCGCGCACAGGTGGCTCCCCGCCGTGTTCCACGGGGCGGGCGGCGCATGACGGCGGTGGTGTCCGGCGGTTAAGGTCGCAGCGGCGCGACTGGTCCTGACGTGCGTGAGGACCCGGAGAGCAAGGGGATGCAAGGTGGCGGACGCTGGAGTGATCGGTGCCCACAGGGTGCTCATCGCCGCGGACAAGTTCAAGGGCTCGCTGACGGCCGTACAGGTCGCCGAGCGGGTGACGGCCGGGCTCCGCCGGGCCGCGCCCGGAGTGGCGGTCGAGGCGCTGCCGGTGGCCGACGGCGGCGACGGGACGGTGGACGCGGCGGTCGCGGCCGGTTTCGAGCGGCGCGAGGTACGGGTCGCGGGACCCCTCGGTCACGAGGTGACGGCCGCGTTCGCCCTGCGCGACGGTACGGCCGTCGTCGAGATGGCGGAGGCCAGCGGCCTCCAGCGGCTGCCCGCGGGCGTCTTCGCCCCGCTCACGGCGTCCACCTACGGCTCCGGCGAGCTGCTCCTGGCCGCGCTGGACGCGGGCGCCCGGACCATCGTGTTCGGTGTCGGCGGAAGCGCGACCACCGACGGCGGCGCCGGGATGCTGTCCGCGCTGGGCGCCCGGTTCCGGGACGCGGAGGGCGAACCGGTGACACCCGGCGGTGAGGGCCTCGCCGCCCTGGCCACCGCCGACCTGTCCGGCCTCGACCCGCGGCTCGCATCCGTCGAACTGGTCCTCGCGAGCGACGTCGACAACCCGCTGACCGGACCCAAGGGTGCCCCGGCGGTGTACGGCCCGCAGAAGGGCGCCTCGCCGGACGACGTGGCGGAGCTGGACGCGGCCCTCGCGCACTACGCGAAGGTGCTGGAGGAGACGGTCGGGCCGGCGGCCGCCGAGCACGCCGTCTCACCGGGCGCGGGCGCGGCGGGCGGCATCGGCTTCGGCGCCCTGCTGCTCGGTGCCCGTTTCCGCCCCGGCATCGAGGTCATGCTCGACGTCCTCGGGTTCGCGCCCGCCCTGGAACGGGCCACGCTGGTGATCACCGGCGAGGGTTCCCTGGACGAGCAGACGCTGCACGGCAAGGCACCCGCGGGTGTCGCCGCCGCGGCGCGGGCGGCCGGCAAGGAGGTCGTCGCGGTGTGCGGGCGGCTCGCCCTGCCGCCGGTGGAGCTGGGCCGGGCCGGCATCCGGCGGGCGTACCCGCTGACGGACGCGGAACCCGACCTCGCGAAGTGCGTCGCGGACGCCGGGCCGATCCTGGAGCGCGTCGCCGAGGCGATCGGGCGGGACTTCCTGCACTGAACCCGCCGCACAGCGGCGGAACGGGCGAAGGGCCCCGAGCGGGAAGCTCGGGGCCCTTCGCCCGTTCCGGTACGGCGAGCGCGCTACGGCAGTTGCGCCGTCCGCGCCTCACGCCGGTTGTCGCGGAAGTTGTTCACCCGGCGGGCCGTGGCGAACAGCGGGATGACCGCACCCATGACCAGCTGCAGCGCACAGCCCGTCTGGAGCAGCAGCTGACCGCTGGGGGCGTCGAACGCCCAGGCGGCGAGCAGACCCATCGAGAGCACGATCCAGGCCAGCATCGCGCCGGCGAGCCGGCCGCGCGGCTTCGGGTACTCGACCCGGCTCACCATCAGCCAGGCCGTGCCCAGGATCGCCATGAGCGTCGCCACGAAGGGCAGCTCCAGGAGCACGATCGAGACCACGGTCAGCGCGCCGAACGGCGACGGCATGCCCTGGAAGGTGCCGTCCTTCACGGTGACGCACGAGAAACGCGCAAGCCGCAGCACGACGGCCAGGAGCACCACGATTGCCCCCACCGCCGCCACCCGCTGGTGCGCGTCGTCGGCGACCATGCCGTAGACGAGGACGAAGTACGCCGGGGCCAGACCGAAGCTGATCAGGTCCGAGAGGTTGTCCAGCTCCGCGCCCATCGGGGACGAGCGCAGCTTGCGGGCCACGAGTCCGTCGAAGAGGTCGAAGACGGCCGCGCACAGCATCAGGATCACGGCGGTGGCCGCGCTGTGGCGGGCCATGCCGGACTCCTGGCTGCCCGTGAGGTGCGGGATCAGGATGCCGGTGGTGGTGAAGTACACCGCCATGAACCCGCAGGTGGCGTTACCGAGGGTGAGGGTGTCCGCTATCGAGAGGCGGAGAGAGAGGGGCATCTCCTCCTCGTCGTCCACCTCGTCGGCCTCTGGTACCCAGCCCGCCTGGGCTTCCGGATCAATCACGGTCAATGCGAGTCACCCCAGCCACGGTCTTCTGACCGACCTCGACCGCGACCTCCACGCCCTCGGGCAGGTACACGTCGACGCGCGAGCCGAAGCGGATCAGTCCGATCCGGTCGCCCTGCTCGACCTTGGTGCCCTGGGGCACGTACGGGACGATGCGGCGAGCGACCGCACCGGCGATCTGGATCATCTCGATGTCGCCGAGTTCGGTGTCGAAGTGCCAGACTACGCGCTCGTTGTTCTCGCTCTCCTTGTTGAACGCCGGGACGTATCCGCCGGGGATGTGCTCGACCGACGTCACCGTGCCGGACAGCGGCGCCCGGTTGACGTGGACGTTGAGCGGGCTCATGAAGATCGCGACGCGGGTGCGTCCGTCCTTCCACGGCATGATGCTCTGCACCACACCGTCGGCGGGCGAGATGACCCGGCCCTGGGTGATCTCGCGCTCGGGGTCGCGGAAGAACCACAGCATGCCCGCCGCGAGCGCGGTGGCGGGCACGGCGACGGCCTTGGCGGCGCCGGAGCGGCGCGCCCGGACCAGGCTGAGGGCTGCGGTGGCGACGGTCGGGAGAAGCCACGGCGATGCTCCGCGCGCCAGGCGTACGCCTGCCAGGCTGTCGCGAGGTGCAGAGGTTTGGCTGTGGGGCATGGATGACCTTCGTAGCGGATGATGCCGCGCTTCAGGAGGGGGACGGCGGCTTTCCCGGGATCGTACCGGTCGCGGCCCGCAACTGGGCAAGCCAGGCAGCCGAGTCGGCGGCGGAACAGTGTTGACGGGGTGTGATCTTCTTCTCCAAGAAAACACCCCGAACCGGGATGTTCAGCCCTGGAGCCGATACTCTTCGAGCAGCCTGCGGCCGATGATCATCTTCTGGATCTCGGCAGTACCTTCGCCGATCAGCAGCATCGGCGCCTCACGGTAGAGGCGCTCGATCTCGTACTCCTTGGAGAAGCCGTAGCCGCCGTGGATCCGGAAGGCGTCCTCCACGACCTCCTTGCAGTACTCGGAGGCGAGGTACTTCGCCATCCCTGCCTCAAGGTCGTTTCGTTCGCCGGAGTCCTTTTTGCGTGCCGCGTTCACCATCATGGCATGGGCGGCCTCGACCTTGGTAGCCATCTCGGCCAGCTTGAACTGAATGGCCTGGTGCTGGGCGATCGCCTTGCCGAAGGTGTGGCGCTGCTGGGCGTAGGAGACGCCGAGTTCGAAGGCACGCTGAGCGACGCCGCAGCCACGGGCCGCCACGTTGACCCGGCCAACCTCGACGCCGTCCATCATTTGGTAAAAACCGCGGCCGGTGGTCCCGCCGAGCACCCGATCGGCCGGTACGCGCAGACCGTCCATGATCAACTCGGTGGTGTCGACGCCCTTGTAGCCCATCTTGTCGATCTTCCCGGGGATGGTGAGGCCGGGGCGGACCTCTCCGAAGCCGGGCTCCTTCTCGACCAGGAAGGTCGTCATCGACTTGTGGGGCGCGCTGCCCTCGGGGTGTCCTTCGTCACTTCGGACGAGAACGGCGACCAGGCTTGACGTCCCGCCGTTCGTCAGCCACATCTTCTGACCGTTCAGGACGTACTCGTCGCCGTCCCTGACCGCCTTCGACGTGATCGCGGACACGTCCGAACCGAGCGCCGGCTCCGACATGGAGAAGGCGCCGCGGATGTCGCCCGCCGCCATCCTCGGCAGGAAGGTGTCCTTCTGCTCCTGCGTGCCGTGCTGCTTGAGCATGTACGCCACGATGAAGTGGGTGTTGATGATGCCGGACACCGACATCCAGCCGCGGGCGATCTCCTCCACGCACAGCGCGTACGTGAGGAGCGACTCACCCAGACCCCCGTACTCCTCGGGGATCATCAGGCCGAACAGGCCCAGCTCCCGCAGGCCGTCGACGATCGCCTGGGGGTACTCGTCGCGGTGCTCCAGCTCGGTCGCGACCGGAATGATCTCCTTGTCCACGAAGTCGCGGACGGTGGACAGGATCTCCTGCTGGACGTCGGTCAGACCGGCGGTCTGGGCGAGTCGCGCCATGGCTACTTCTCCGTGTTCTTTTCCGCGGGGGCGGACAGCTCAGGGCGGCCGGGCTGCTCGCCGCCGCGCTCCTTGATGTACGTCTCGGTCGGCACCATCACCTTGCGGCGGAACACGCACACCAGCGTGCCGTCCTGCTTGTAGCCCTTGGTCTCGACGTGGACGATGCCGCGGTCGTTCTTCGACTTCGAGGGCCACTTGTCGAGCACGGTCGTCTGGCCGTAGATCGTGTCGCCGTGGAAGGTCGGCGCCACGTGCTTGAGCGACTCGATCTCCAGGTTGGCGATCGCCTTGCCCGAGACGTCCGGCACGGACATGCCGAGCAGCAGCGAGTAGATGTAGTTGCCGACCACGACGTTCTTGCCGAAGTCGGTCGTCTTCTCGGCGTAGTTGCTGTCCATGTGGAGCGGATGGTGGTTCATCGTGAGGAGGCAGAACAGGTGGTCGTCGTACTCCGTGACCGTCTTGCCGGGCCAGTGCTTGTACGTCGCCCCGACCTCGAACTCCTCGTAGGTGCGCCCGAACTGCATGCTCACGCCTCCGGAATCTCGAACGTGCCGGTGCGCTGCATTCCGGCGGCGCGCCCCTTGCCGGAGATGACCAGGGCCATCTTGCGGCTGGCCTCGTCGATCATCTCGTCGCCGAGCATCGCCGAGCCCTTCTTGCCGCCGGCCTCGGACGTGTAGTAGTCGTACGCGTCGAGGATCAGCTCGGCGTGGTCGTAGTCCTCCTGCGACGGCGAGAAGATCTCGTTGGATGCCTCCACCTGGCCGGGGTGCAGCACCCACTTGCCGTCGAAGCCGAGGGCCGCGGCGCGGCCGGCGACCTCGCGGTACCCCTCGACGTTGCGGATCTGCAGGTAGGGGCCGTCGATCGCCTGGAGGTTGTTGGCGCGGGCGGCCATCAGGATCTTCATCAGGATGTAGTGGTAGGCGTCCGCCGGGTAGCCGGGCGGCTGCTCGCCCACGACCAGCGACTTCATGTTGATCGACGCCATGAAGTCGGCCGGGCCGAAGATGATCGTCTCGACGCGCGGGGAGGCCTGCGCGATCGCGTTGACGTTGTTGAGGCCCTGCGCGTTCTCGATCTGCGCCTCGATGCCGATCTTGCCGACCTCGAAGCCCATGGTCTTCTCGATCTGCGTCAGCAGCAGGTCGAGCGCCACGATCTGCTGGGCGTCCTGCACCTTCGGCAGCATGATGCAGTCGAGGTTGGGGCCCGCGCCCTCGACGACCGTGACGACGTCGCGGTAGGTCCACTCGGTCGTCCAGTCGTTGACGCGCACGACCCGCGTCTTGCCCGTCCAGTCGCCCTCGTTGAGGAACTTGACGATGGTGTGCCGCGCGTCGGGCTTGGCCAGCGGCGCGCACGCGTCCTCCAGGTCGAGGAAGACCTGGTCGGCGGGGAGGCCCTGGGCCTTCTCCAGGAAGCGGGGGTTGCTCCCGGGGACCGCGAGACAGGAGCGTCGCGGGCGCAGACGGTTGACGGGCGTGGTCATGCGGGGACCTCCAGGGGGTCGAGCTTGTTCGCTTTCCGGATCTCGTCGACGATGCGGCCGATGATTCCGGTGATGTCGAAGTCCTTCGGGGTGAAGACCGCGGCCACTCCGGCAGCTCTCAGCTGTTCGGCGTCACCATTCGGGATGATGCCACCAGCGATCACCGGAATGTCTGTGGCACCCGCCACACGGAGCCGCTCCAGGACGTCCGGCACCAGTTGCGCGTGCGATCCGGAGAGGATGGACAGGCCGACCGCGTGCACGTCCTCGTCGACGGCCGCGTCCACGATCTGCTCCGGCGTCAGCCTGATCCCCTGGTACACCACCTCGAACCCGGCGTCGCGGGCCCGCACGGCGATCTGCTCGGCGCCGTTGGAGTGCCCGTCCAGGCCGGGCTTTCCGACCAGGAAGCGGAGCTTGCCGACGCCGAGGTCGGCCGCCGTCAGGTTCACCTTGCGGCGCACCTCCGACAGGGCGGAGCCCGCCTCGGCGGGGATCGCCACCGGAGCGGAGGACACCCCGGTCGGCGCCCGGAACTCGCCGAACACCTCGCGCAGCGCGCCGGCCCACTCGCCGGTCGTGACGCCGGCGCGGGCGCACTCCAGGGTGGCCTCCATGAGGTTGGCGGTGCCCTTGGCGGCCTCCTTCAGCTTCTCCAGCGCCTTGCACGGGCGGGGATGGTTGAAGGGAGGCTGGTAGCGGGTGTCGCGCCAGTTCTGCAGCGAGGCGACCACCCGGGCCTCGACGGCCGGGTCGACCGTCTGGATCGCCGTGTCCAGGTCGGCGGTGAGCGGGTTGGGCTCGGTCGTCTCGAAGATGTTGACGCCGACGATCTTCTCCTGGCCGGACTCGATCCGCGCCCGGCGCTCCGCGTGCGAGGAGACGAGCTGCGACTTGAGGTAGCCGGACTCGACGGCGGCCATCGCGCCGCCCATCTCCTCGATCCGCGCCATCTCCGCGAAGGACTCCTCGACCAGCGCCTCGACCTTGCTCTCGATCACCTTCGAGCCCTCGAAGATGTCCTCGTACTCCAGCAGGTCGCTCTCGTAGGCGAGCACCTGCTGCATGCGCAGGGACCACTGCTGGTCCCAGGGGCGGGGCAGACCGAGGGCCTCGTTCCAGGCGGGCAGCTGCACGGCGCGGGCGCGGGCGTCCTTGGAGAGGGTCACGGCCAGCATCTCCAGCACGATCCGCTGGACGTTGTTCTCCGGCTGCGCCTCGGTCAGACCGAGGGAGTTGACCTGCACGCCGTAGCGGAAGCGGCGCTGCTTGGGGCTCTCGATGCCGTAGCGCTCGCGGGTGACCTGGTCCCAGATGCGGCCGAACGCACGCATCTTGCACATCTCCTCGACGAAGCGGACGCCCGCGTTCACGAAGAAGGAGATCCGGGCGACGACGTCACCCATGCGCTCCTGCGGCACCTGGCCGCTGTCGCGCACCGCGTCCAGCACGGCGATCGCCGTCGACATCGCGTACGCGATCTCCTGGACCGGCGTGGCGCCCGCCTCCTGCAGGTGGTAGCTGCAGATGTTGATCGGGTTCCACTTCGGCATGTGGGAGACCGTGTACGCGATCATGTCGGTCGTCAGCCGGAGCGAGGGCACCGGCGGGAACACGTGTGTGCCCCGCGACAGGTACTCCTTCACGATGTCGTTCTGGGTCGTGCCCTGGAGCCGGGTGATGTCCGCGCCCTGCTCCTCCGCGACGACCTGGTAGAGCGCCAGCAGCCACATGGCGGTGGCGTTGATGGTCATCGAGGTGTTCATCTGCTCCAGGGGGATGTCCTGGAACAGCCGGCGCATGTCACCGAGATGGGCCACCGGCACACCGACCCGGCCGACCTCGCCGCGGGCGAGGACGTGGTCGGAGTCGTAGCCGGTCTGCGTCGGCAGGTCGAACGCGACCGACAGGCCGGTCTGGCCCTTGGCGAGGTTGCGCCGGTACAACTCGTTGGACGCCTCGGCCGTGGAGTGACCGGCGTACGTGCGCATGAGCCACGGCCGGTCCCGCTCGGTGCGCACCTGCTGCGTCTGGCGCTCAGTCATCTCGTGAACCTCCGCTTTCCTCAGACGTTCCGGAAGCGGTTGATGGCGTCGACGTGCCGGGCGCGCTTCTCCGCGTCGCGCACGCCCAGGCCCTCCTCGGGGGCCAGGCACAGCACGCCGACCTTGCCCTGGTGGAGGTTGCGGTGCACGTCGTAGGCCGCCTGGCCGGTGTCCTCCAGGGAGTACACCTTGGAGAGCGTCGGGTGGATCTTGCCCTTGGCGACCAGCCGGTTGGCCTCCCAGGCCTCGCGGTAGTTGGCGAAGTGCGAGCCGATGATGCGCTTCAGGGACATCCACAGGTAGCGGTTGTCGTACTCGTGCATGTAGCCCGAGGTCGACGCGCAGGTGGTGATGGTGCCGCCCTTGCGGGTGACGTAGACGCTCGCGCCGAAGGTCTCGCGGCCCGGGTGCTCGAAGACGATGTCGATGTCCTCGCCCCCGGTGAACTCGCGGATGCGCTTGCCGAAGCGCTTCCACTCCCTGGGGTCCTGGGTGTTCTCGTCCTTCCAGAACTTGTAGCCCTCGGCGTTGCGGTCGATGATCGCCTCGGCGCCCATCGCGCGGCAGATCTCCGCCTTCTGCGGACTGGAGACGACGCAGATCGGGTTGGCGCCGCCGGCCAGCGCGAACTGCGTGGCGTAGGAGCCGAGTCCGCCGCTGGCGCCCCAGATCAGGACGTTGTCGCCCTGCTTCATGCCGGCGCCGTTGCGGGACACCAGCTGCCGGTAGGCGGTGGAGTTGACCAGGCCCGGGGCGGCGGCCTCCTCCCAGCTGAGGTGGTCCGGCTTGGGCATCAGCTGGTTGGACTTGACGAGCGCGATCTCCGCGAGCCCGCCGAAGTTGGTCTCGAAGCCCCAGATGCGCTGCTCGGGGTCGAGCATGGTGTCGTTGTGGCCGTCCGAGGACTCCAGCTCCACGGACAGGCAGTGGGCGACGACCTCGTCCCCGGGCTTCCAGGCGTTCACGCCCGGCCCGGTGCGCAGGACCACGCCCGCGAGGTCGGAACCGATGATGTGGTACGGCAGGTCGTGCCGCTTGCTGAGCTCGCTGAGCCGGCCGTAGCGCTCCAGGAAGGAGAACGTCGACACCGGCTCGAAGATCGAGGTCCACACCGAGTTGTAGTTGACCGAGGAGGCCATCACGGCCACCAGGGCCTCGCCCGGGCCCAGTTCGGGCAGGGCCACCTCGTCCAGGTGGATCGACTTGCGCGGGTCCTTGTCGCGGGTCTCCAGACCCGTGAACATCTCCGCCTCGTCCTTGTGCACGGTGATCGCGCGGTACGACTCGGGGAGCGGCAGAGCGGCGAAGTCGGCCGGAGTCGATTCCGGCGACTGGATCGCGTCCAGGATGTCCTTCACGGTCACGGTATTGCCTCCGGCGGTGAGCGCCCTGAGGGAGGGGCGCTGAGGGTTACGTCGGTGCTTGCTGCTGAGGGTGGGTGGAACGGTGCCGTCGGTTCGGCGAGGGTTTTTCGGCAGCGCGTGGTGGCGCGGGAGGGTGCCTGTGACGCAGGCGTCCGGGCGCGCGAACCGGGAATCCCCCCGAGGCCGTTCGGGCACGGGCGGAGGTTGGCGGGGACAGCCGGCGTACGCATGGTCTCTGCACGCCGGCCGCCCGGACTCCTTCAACGTATGACACCGCGTGTCACCTCGCAAGGCACTGAGTGCCAGAACTTGCTCTCAGGTGAAATCTTTACGTAACAAATGAGCGATGATCGATCGAACGGGGCGTGAAAGGCGCCTGAAAAGGTGCCCTGACATGGCAAAACGGCCACCCCGAAGGGTGGCCGTCGTCACAGGATCGCGCGGGATCAGCGATCCCTCAGCGCCTCCTCGATGGTCCGCATGACCTGGTCCAGCGGGGCGTCGGTGCGCGCCACCGTCACCAGCACCTCACCGTGGGTGGACACCGTCGCGGCCGCCGGCTGCGCGCCCGGACCGCGCCCGGCGCCGATGCCCGTGCCGAACGTCTTGCGCACGATCCCGAAGGCGTGGTCCAGCTGCGCCTCCACGTCCCCCTGGCCGCCCGCCCGCAGCCAGCGCCGCAGGACGTGGTTGTGGGCGGTGACCACGGCGGACGCGGCGACCTCGGCGAGCAGCGGGTCGTCGTTGGCGTCGTCGTCGTGGGCGTGCTCGTCGAAGTGCCCGAGGAGGTAGCGGGTGAACAGCCGCTCGTAACGGGCGACCGACGCGATCTCCGCCTCCCGCAGGGTGGGCACCTCACGCGTGAGCTTGTAGCGGGCCACCGAGATCTCCGGCCGCCCCGCGTACATGCGCATGACCTCCTTGATGCCGCGGCACACCGTGTCCAGCGGGTGCTCGTGCGCGGGAGCCGCGTTGAGCACGGCCTCGGCCCGGATCAGGGTGTCGTCGTGGTCGGGGAAGATCGCCTCTTCCTTGGAGCGGAAGTGGCGGAAGAACGTGCGCCGGGCCACCCCGGCCGCGGCCGCGATCTCGTCGACGGTGGTCGCCTCGTACCCCTTGGTCGCGAACAGCTCCATCGCGGCGGCCGCCAGCTCGCGGCGCATCTTGAGCCGCTGGGCGGCGGCGCGGCTGCCCGCGGCACTTTCCGGGGCGTCGGGCGCGGCTGGCGTACGTGAGGACTTGGCGGCCTGGGGCATGACCTGAACGTACTGCATGTGTGCGGGCGGAAGCGCACGACCGGGACTTCCCCCACCCCGCACGGGCGGGGGAGTGCCGGGCACCGGGAACGGGGCGGGCCTGCCCGGGTCGAGCAGCCCGCCCCAGTCCTCGTTCGCCCCGAACCGGTCGCCGTCGCCCGCGAACCGGTCGCCCGGTCGCTCAGCGGCGGGCATATTCGCGGAAGCCGCGGCCCGTCTTGCGGCCGAGGCAGCCGGCGGCCACCAGGTGCTCGAGGAGCGGGGCCGGGGCCAGACCCGGGTCGCGGAACTCGCGGTGCAGCACCTTCTCGATGGCCAGGGAGACGTCGAGACCGACCACGTCCAGCAGTTCGAAGGGCCCCATCGGGTAGCCGCCGCCCAGCTTCATCGCCGCGTCGATGTCGTCGAGGGACGCGTAGTGCTCCTGCACCATCTTGATCGCGTTGTTGAGGTACGGGAACAGCAGGGCGTTCACGATGAAGCCGGCCCGGTCACCGCAGTCCACGGCGTGCTTCCTGATCCTGGCGCAGACCTCACGCACGGTCGCGTGCACGTCGTCGGCGGTCAGGACCGTGCGGACGACCTCGACCAGCTTCATCGCGGGCGCCGGGTTGAAGAAGTGCATGCCGATCACGTCCTGCGGACGCGAGGTGGCCCGGGCGCACGCCACGACCGGCAGCGAGGAGGTCGTGGTCGCCAGCACCGCGCCCGGCTTGCAGACCTTGTCCAGCGTCGCGAAGAGCTGCTGCTTGACCTCCAGGTCCTCGGCGACCGCCTCCACCGCCAGGTCGACGTCGGCGAAGGCGTCGTAGGAACCGGCCGGAGTGATCCGCTCCAGGGTCTCGGCGGCGGCCTCGGCGGTCAGCCGGCCCTTGTCGACGGAACGCGCCAGCGACTTGCCGATCCGGGCCTTGGCGACCTGGGCCTTCTCCTCGCTGCGGGCGGCCAGGACGACCTCGTAGCCGGCCTTGGCGAAGACCTCGGCGATACCGGAGGCCATGGTGCCCGAGCCCGCGACACCGACGGAGCGGACCGGCCGGCCGGTCGCCCCGGCGCCCGTCGCGGCCGGCGTCAGGCCGTCCGCGACGACCGTCGCGCCGCCGGGAGTCTCGTAGGTGTAGAACCCGCGCCCCGACTTGCGGCCGGTGAGCCCGGCCTCGCTGAGCTGCTTGAGGATCGGGGCGGGGGCGTGCAGACGGTCCTGGGACTCGGCGTACATGGCCTCCAGGACCGTGCGCGCGGTGTCCACGCCGATCAGGTCCAGCAGAGCCAGCGGACCCATCGGCAGCCCGCAGCCGAGCCGCATCGCGGCGTCGATGTCCTCGCGGGAGGCGTACTTCGCCTCGTACATGGCGGCGGCCTGGTTGAGGTAGCCGAACAGCAGGCCGTCCGCGACGAAGCCCGGACGGTCACCGACCGCCACCGGCTCCTTGCCGAGCTCCAGCGCCAGGTCCGTGACCGCGGCGACCGCCGCGGGCGCGGTCAGCACCGACGACACCACCTCGACCAGCTTCATCGCCGGCGCCGGATTGAAGAAGTGCAGCCCGAGCACGCGCTCCGGACGGGCCGAGTCGGCGGCCAGACGCGTGACGGACAGGGCGTTGGTGCCGGTCGCCAGGATCGTCTCGGGCCGCACGATGCCGTCGAGCGCACGGAAGATCTGGTGCTTGATCTCGTACGACTCCGGGACCACCTCGATCACCAGGTCGGCGTCGGCCGCGGCCCGCAGGTCGGTGGACGTGCTGACCCGGGCGAGGGCGTCGGTGCGCTCCCGCTCGGTCAGCCGGCCGCGCTCCACGGCGCGGGCGGTCGCGGTCTCCAGCGCGGCGAGGGCCTTCGCGGCCGCGGCCTCGCTGAGGTCGATGCCGACGACCGTGCGGCCGGCCTTCGCCAGGACCTCGGCGATACCGGTGCCCATGGTGCCGAGGCCGACGACGGCCACGGTCGTGAGCGGGGACAGAGGGGTGTCGGACAGGGGAGCGGCCATCGCGGGACTCCAGGAATGAGGGGTGACGACTGGAAGCGCGCCCGGGTGCGCCGTGGGGCGCACCGGGTGCGAGAAGGAGTGCGGGTGTTTCCGGGCTGCGAGCGCACACGCCCGGTGCCGTGGTCCTGGGCGTGCACACGCCCGGAGAACGGCAGGAAGCCGACCGGCCCTGTCCCGAGCCGGGTCGTACCGCGGTACGTGAAGTACCGAACCGACCAGCACTCGCGATGGCTGCGTCACCAGGCCACCGCAAGCAGATGCGAGTGGGTAACTCGCTCGTCTGAGCTTAACCGGCCGGTAACGAGCGCGCCAGCCCCCGAGTTTGTGATGTAGGTCCCGGCCACCGGCCCGCGCCTCTAACCTCGGGTTCATGGACGAGGAGTTGCGATCGCTCACGGAGCGCTTACGGCAGGAGTCGGGTGCGCCGGCCGCCTACCACCGTCTCGTGGCGACCGGGGACCCCGACGAACTCGCCGGAGTGCTCACGGAGCCCGGACAGCCGCTGTGGGCCCGGGAACTGGCCGCGTTCCGGCTCGGACTCGCGGGCGACCGGCGCGCCTTCGAAGCGCTCGTCCTGCTCCTCAACCACCGTGACCCGCAGCGCTGCGCCTCCGCCGCGTACGCCCTGGCCCGGCTCGCGGACCCGCGCACCGCCCGCGCGGCGGCCACCCTCGCCACCAACGAACTGCGCGTCGCCTACGCCCTGCACCCGGTCCGGCTGCTGGTGCTGCTGCGCGCCCCCGAGTCCGTGCCGGCCCTGATCACCACCCTGGAACGGCGGCTGCGTCCGCACGACCCGTACCGGCGCGTGGCGCTGGCCTGTGTGGAGGGCCTCGGCACGCTGGGCGACGCGCGAGCCGAGGCCGTGCTCGACGAGGCGCTCGCCCACCCGGCACTCGCGGAGGCGGCGGTACGGGCACTGGCCCGGATCCCGCGTCAGCGGTGAGCCAGGGCCTCCTGTCCGGAGCCGAACGAGGGGACTCCTGTCCAGGGCCGGCCGGGCTCGTGGGCGCCGGCGCCGCACCCCGCCGCAGCGCCGCACCTCGCCGCGTTCGCACGAGGCCGGACCCCGCCCCGACATGGGGCCCGGGCCGAACGACAGACCCTAGGGGCCCGCTGGCGTGAGTGTGCGCACGTACCGCACCTCGGGCACCGGGACGCCGTCCACCTCGAAGGGTTCCTCGGCGCCGTCCGCGCGGAAGCCGGCCCGTTCGTAGAAACGCCGGGCGCGGGTGTTGCCCTCCAGGACCCAGAGGAACATGCGGTCGTGCCCGGCGGCGGCGCGCTGCCGTAGGGACTCCTGGAGCAGGGCGTGTCCGACACCCTGGCCGCAGCAGCGGGGGTCGACGTAGATCGCGTACAACTCGGCGTCCTCGGTGCGCACTTCGTCGTCCCGGTACGGCCCGTGGCAGGCCCAGCCGACGAGTTCGCCGTTCCGCTCGGCGACGAGGTTCAGCACGCTGCCGTCGCCCTGGGCGAACCGGGCGCGATGCCGCTCGGCGTCCGCCGGCACGCTGAGGCCGTCCAGATGGGACCGCGGCATCAGTCCCCGGTACGCGCTCTGCCAGCCGCGGACGCGGATCTCCGCCACACGGTCGCAGTCGGGCAGGGTCATCGCGCGGATGCGCGGGCGTGCGTCGTCCATGGGGGCACCCTAGGGGCCCGCGCCGACGTCGGGCCTCCGGTTTTCGTGTCCGCCCCGGTCGGGGCGGCCCGGCACACCTGCGCCGGGCCGCCCCGACGGCTCAGCGGCGGAAGCCGAGCAGGCCGTGCAGCGTCGACCCGCGTGCCGACGTCGACGCGGCCTTCGCGCTCAGCGGCTTGGGATCGGGCAGCTTCCTGCACACCGCGTCGGGCCCGTGGTGACCGCGCGGCACGGTGCCGTCGGTCAGGTACGCGGTCAGGTACGCGTCGAGGCAGGTGTTGCCGCTCAGCGTGATGCCGTGGTTACCGCCGCCCTGCTCGACCACCAGACTGGAGCGGGCGAGCATCCGGTGGACCGTCGCGCCGCCCTCGTACGGGGTCGCCGCGTCGTTCGTCGCCTGGAACAGCAGCGTCGGCGGCAGCTTGCCGTTGGCGATGTTCACCGGCTTGCCGGCCTCCTGCGGCCAGAACGCGCACGGCGCGTTGTACCAGGCGTTGTTCCAGGCCATGAACGGCGCCCGGTCGTACACCGCCCAGTTGTCCTTGCGCCACTGGCCCCAGTCGCGCGGCCAGGAGGCGTCCTGGCACTGCACCGCGGTGTAGACGCTGTAGCCGTTGTCCCCGGAGGCGTCGACGGCGGCGAAGTCCTCGTACGCCTCGACCAGCGGTTCGGCGTTCTTGTCGTTCACGTACGCGGCGAACGCCTCGGCCAGGTGGGGCCAGTAGCCGTTGTAGTAGCCGCCCGGGATGAAGGTGTCCTCCAGCTCGGAGGCGCCGACCTTGCGGTCCGCGGGCTTTTTGGCCAGCGCGGCCCGCATGGCGTACCACTTGGCCTCGATCTTCTCCGGATCGGTGCCGAGCTTGTACGTGGCGTGGTACTTCGCGATCCACGACATGAACGCGCGGTGGCGGTCGTTGAAGGCGTAGTCCTGGGAGATGTTGTCGTCGTACCACACGCCCGTGGGGTCGACGATCGAGTCCAGGACCAGGCGGCGCACCCGCTCCGGGTAGAGCTTGGCGTAGACGGCGCCGAGATACGTGCCGTACGAGTAGCCGAAGTAGTTGATCCTCCTGGCGCCCAGGGCGGCGCGGATCGAGTCCATGTCCCGTACGGCGGCGACCGTGTTGATGTACGGCAGCAGACTCGCGTACTTCTTGCCGCAGGCGTCGGCGAAGGACTTCGCGCGCGTGAGGTTCGCCTTCTCGATCGTGCGGGTGACGGGCACGGAGTCGGGGCGGACCGGGTCGAAGTGGCCCGGCTCGCAGTTCAGGGCGGGCTTGCTCGCGCCCACCCCGCGCGGGTCGAAGCCGATGACGTCGTACTGGGCGGCGACGGCCTTGGGCAGGGCGGAGGCGACGAACCCGGCCAGTGACAGACCGCTGCCGCCGGGGCCGCCGGGGTTGACCAGCAGCGGTCCCTGGTACTTCCTCGCGGTGTGCGGGACACGGGACAGCGCCAGGGTGATCTGCCGCCCGTGCGGGCTGGCGTGGTCGAGCGGCACCTTCAGGGACGCGCACTGGAGCGTCGGATAGTCGGTGGTGCCGCACTTCTTCCAGCTGGGCCTCGCGGCCGAAGCGAGGTCCGCGGTCCGTGGGGCGCTCGCGTCGGCGGGAACGGCCGTGAGGGTTCCGGCCACGACGACGACGGCGCCGCACAGCACGGCTGCGCGTTTTCTCAAGAAGTCCTCCCAGGACGGAGGTGTCCGGACCGCACTGTCACGGTCCCCGCCGCATAGTCCCGGAAAGCGCACTCGGAGGAACCCGTTCCGCCGATTCTTGACCCGATTGGGCCGCGCGATGCCCTCGGATGCCCCGGGATCCGCGTCGAGCCCCGGGGGATCGGCTCAGATCAGCGTGAGTTGGGTGGGCCCGGGCACCGGCTCGTCGCCGGGCTCCGGCTCCCTGATCCGGCGTGGCATCCCCGCGCGCGCGGGGCCGATGCCGTACTCCCGTGCCAGGTCGTGGACCTGACGGGTGATCCGGCGCTGGTACCACTTCGGGGCGTAGGAGCCGTCGGCGTACAGCCGCTCGTAGCGGCGCACCAGGTGCGGGTGGTGGTGGGCCAGCCAGGCCATGAACCACTCGCGGGCCCCCGGCCGCAGGTGCAGCACCAGCGGGGTGACGGAGGTGGCGCCGGACGCCGCGATCGCCCGTACGGTGGCGCGCAGTTGGGCCGGCCGGTCGCTCAGGAACGGGATCACCGGGGCCATCAGGACCCCGCAGTCGATGCCGTGCTCGCCCAGTGTCCGCACCACGTCCAGACGGCGCTGCGGCGCGGGTGTGCCCGGCTCGACCGTGCGCCACAGCTCGGTGTCGGTGAAGCCGACCGACACGGAGATGCCGATGTCCGTCACCTCCGCGGCCCGGGTGAGCAGGTCGAGGTCGCGCAGGATCAGCGTGCCCTTGGTCAGGATCGAGAAGGGGTTGGCGTGGTCGCGCAGGGCGGCGAGGATGCCCGGCATCAGCCGGTAGCGGCCCTCCGCCCGCTGGTAGCAGTCGACGTTCGTGCCCATCGCGACGTGCTCCCCGTGCCAGCGGGAGGAGGTGAGCTGGCGGCGCAGCAGCTCCGGCGCGTTCACCTTGACGACGATCTGGGAGTCGAAACCGAGGCCCGTGTCGAGGTCCAGGTAGCTGTGCGTCTTGCGGGCGAAGCAGTAGACGCACGCGTGTGAGCAGCCCCGGTAGGGGTTGACCGTCCACTCGAAGGGCATCCGCGAGGCCCCCGGCACCCGGTTGAGGATCGAGCGGGCCCGGATCTCGTGGAAGGTGATGCCGCGGAACTCGGGCGTGTCGAAGGTACGGGTGGTCACCGCGTCCGCGCCGAACAGGGCGGCGTCGGCCGGACGGCCGGCGGACTCCGCCGTGAGGTTCTCCCAGCGCATGAGGCCTCCTCGGGTAGCACTGCCCACAGAATAGAACACATGTTCCCTTGATCGTGCGACCGCTTGTTCTGATCGCCTGGCGACCGCTTCCGCCACCCCGATTTGGGCGGCCGGGGACCGGGGTGGTTGGCTTGCCCCCGCCCCGAGAACTCAGGTCCTGGAGGAAGTCAATGGCGCAGGTCGAAGCCACTACGGAGCGGGTCGTCACGGCGGACGCGGAGAAGGTGTTCGACGCTCTCGCCGACTACAGCGGCACACGCGCGAAACTCCTGCCCGAACACTTCAGCGAGTACGAGGTGCGCGAGGGCGGCGACGGCGAGGGCACCCTCGTCCACTGGAAGCTCCAGGCCACCAGCAAGCGCGTGCGGGACTGCCTGCTGGAGGTGAGCGAGCCCACCGACGGCGAGCTCGTCGAGAAGGACCGCAACTCCTCGATGGTCACCACCTGGCGGGTCACCCCGGCCGGCGAGGGCGCCTCCCGCGTCGTCGTCACCAGCGTCTGGAACGGCGCCGGCGGGGTCGGCGGCTTCTTCGAGCGCGCCTTCGCGCCCAAGGGCCTCGGCCGGATCTACGACGAGGTGCTCGCCAAGCTCGCCGCCGAGGTGGAGAAGTAGCGGCAACAAGCCGGTCCCCGCGAGGCGTTGACGACCTCGCGGGTTGCCTCGCCGGTTCTCTCACCGGTTCGGGTGGATCTTCTCGCCGTCCGGCATGACGCCGTAACTCGTCGCACTTGTTCGTGGTTGTCGCTCAATGCGGGAATTGTGACAGGTGCGACGAGGGGAGCGGTACGTGCGCGGGACGACTCTGGTGCAGGACGACCCGGTCGCGGCTCCCCCCGATCCGGCCCCGGCACCCGCCCCGCCCGTCGTCCTCGGGCCGCGCCGGGTGCGGCTGGTCTTCCTCGCGCTGATGCTGGCGCTGCTGCTCGCCGCGCTGGAGCAGATGATCGTCGCCACCGCGCTCCCGAAGATCGTGGGTGAGCTGCACGGCCTGGACCGGATGTCCTGGGCGATCACCGCCTACCTGCTCACCGCCACCGTCGGACTGCCCGTCTACGGCAAGCTCGGCGACCTCCTCGGCCGCAAGGGCGTCTTCCAGTTCGCGATCGTCGTCTTCGTCGCCGGCTCCGCGCTGGCCGGCCGGGCCGCGACCATGGACCAGTTGATCGCCTACCGCGCGGTGCAGGGCGCCGGCGCCGGCGGTCTCATGATCGGCGTCCAGGCGATCATGGCGGACATCGTGCCGCCCCGGCGGCGCGGCCGCTACATGGGCCTGATCGGCGCCGCCTTCGGACTCGCCTCCGTCGCGGGCCCCCTGCTCGGCGGCTACTTCACCGACCACCTCACCTGGCGCTGGTGCTTCTACGTCAACGTGCCCTTCGGGCTGCTCACGCTGGCCGTCGTCACCGCCGTGCTGAGACTGCCGAAACCCTCGGTGCGGGCGCGGCTCGACCTGCTCGGCGCGCTGCTGCTCGCCGCCGCCTCCACCTGCCTCGTCCTGCTGACCAGTTGGGGCGGCACCGAGTACGCCTGGGACTCACGCGTCGTCCTCGGCCTCGGCGCGGGCGCCGCCGTCGCCACCGTCCTCTTCGTCGTCGCCGAGCGTTTCGCCGCCGAACCCCTCATCCCGCTGCGGCTGTTCAAGGACCCCGTCTTCAACGTCACCGGCCTGGTGGGCCTGGTGATCGGCGTCGCCCTGTTCGGCGCGGCCAGCTACCTGCCGACCTTCCTCCAGATGGTCGGCGGGGCCTCGGCCACCGAGTCCGGCCTGTTGATGCTGCCGATGATGGGCGGCATCGTCGGCGCCTCGATCATCGCCGGACAGCTCATCAGCCACACCGGCCGCTACAAGGTCTACCCGGTGCTCGGCAGCGCCCTCGCGGCCGTCGGCATGTGGTTGCTGTCCCACCTGGAGGTCGACACACCCCGCCTCCAGTACAGCGTCTGGATGGCCGTCCTCGGCGCCGGCATCGGCATGGTGATGCCCGTCCTCGTCCTCGCCGTGCAGAACTCCGTGCGCCCCGCCGACCTCGGCACCGCCACCAGCGCCAGCAACTACTTCCGGCAGATCGGCGGCAGCGTCGGCGCCGCGGTCTTCGGCGCGCTCTTCGCCGACCGGCTCACCCGGACCCTGGCCGACCGCCTCCCCGCCGGCGCCGGGCTGCCCGACCCCGAGTCCGTCACCCCCCAGCTCGTCCGCACCCTGCCGCCGGCGCTGCGCGAGGGCTACGTCCACGCCTACGCCGACGCGATGCCGCGGATCTTCCTCTACCTCGTGCCGGTGCTCGTCCTCGGCCTGCTGATCGCCTGCTTCCTCAAGGAGAAACCCCTGGTGTCCCACAACGCCCCGGCCCGGACGACACCGGCCACGCCCCAAGGCGCCGCGGTGCCGTCGGCACGCCCCGGGGGGACGCCCCTCCCGCCCCGCTCGCCGCACGCCGCCGGCACCCCGGTCTCCGGCACCGTGCAACACCCCGACGGGACCGTCGTGCCGCGCGCCGCGCTCACCCTGATCGACGTCGCCGGCCGGCAGATCGGGCGGGGCGCGAGCGGCGAGGACGGGCGGTACGCGCTGGCCACGCCCGGCGCGGGGTCGTACGTGCTGATCGCCGCGGCGGGCGGGCACCAGCCCCAGGCGGTCTCCGTCACGGTCGGCGAACGCCCGGTGGACCTCGACGTCGTGCTCGGCGGCGCCGGCCGGCTCGCGGGGAGCGTGCTGACCGCCGACGGCACGCCCGTGCGGGACGCCGTCGTCACCCTCACCAACGTGCACGGCGAGGTCGTCGCCGGCGCGCGCAGCGGACGCGAGGGCGGCTACGTCCTCACCGAACTGGTGGCCGGCGAGTACACCCTGGCCGTGGGCGCGCCCGCGTTCCGCCCGGCCGCGCTGCCCGTCACCGTGCAGGCCGCCCGGGAGACCCGCCAGGACGTCGAGCTCGCCGGCGGAGCGGTCCTGCGTGGCACCGTGCGGGCCGGTGGCGGACGGCCCGTCGAGGACGCCCGGGTGACCCTGCTGGACGCGGCGGGCAACGTGGTCGACACGCTCACCACCGGCGCCGACGGCACGTTCCGGTTCGTCGACCTGTCCTCCGGCGAGTACACGGTCATCGCCTCCGGTTACCCGCCGGTCGCCACCGTGCTCCGGATGGCCGGAGGAGGCCGGACGGAGCGGGACCTCCAACTCGGGCACGAGGACTAGGGCGTGACCGCGCCGCCTCCCGGCACGGTCCCGTGCGCCGGTGCACGCCTGCGCGGGCAATTACCGTATTGCCGCACATCGTCTCCGGCGGGCGCCGTACGGTGGTGACGGCGGCACAGATCTTGCCGAGCCGTGGGGAGAGAGAGCCTTGGCCAAGGACCGTGGCACCGAGAGGGACGCGCCTCCCCGCCCCGGAGCGGAGACCGGCGAGACCCCGGAGGCCGGCGCGGCCGGCCGTGTCCCGCTCGCCGTGGTCGTCGTGGACCGTGACGGCCTGGTCTCGCACTGGAGCAGCGGCGCGCGCCGTCTGTTCGGCGCCGCCAAGGACGAGGCGATCGGCCGCCCGGCCGCCGACCTGCTGCCGGTCTCCGGGGTGCTCCCCGACCCGCAGGACAGCGGCCCGTACGAGGGGTACGCGGCCTATGACGGTCTCGGCCCCGACCTGGAGTCCTCCCTCGACGGCAGGCTGGCCTACCCGGCCGCCGGCCGCGCCCGCCTCGGCGGACCGGGTCGCGGGCCCCGCCCGACGGCACCCCCGCCGCCCGGCGGGACGGACCGTGTGGACGTGCTCTGGTGGGCCTATCCGCTGGTGGGCCCGGGGCGGGAGCGGCTGCTGGTCCTCGCCGCCGACGCGGGCAGGCTGCACGCCGAGGCCGCCGAGGGCCCCGACGGCACCGGCGCGGGCGATCCGGACGCCGGTTTCGAACGGATCGCGCCCGGCTTCGCCCTGCACACCGACTTCCCCGGCGCGGACGACCTTGCGAGGCGCCTGCCGGAGATCCTGCCCAGCATGAGCGTCGACGAGGGCGCCCGGATCGTCGGGCAGGTCCTCGAACTCGGCTACCCCGTGCTGGAGTTCAGCCAGAACGACCGGGTGCCCGTCACCCCCGACTGGGGCGTGCCCCGGCGCGCGGAGCGCAGGGCGCGGAGGGAACGGGCCGCGCGCGCCCGCGCCCAGGGGCTGCCCGTGGCGCAGGATGCCGGTGACGAGGCCGAGGACCTCGAGTACGCCGCCGTACGCGAGCGCCTGGAGTTCTTGACCGAGGTCAGCGGCCGCATCGGCACCTCGCTCGACCTGGCCACGACCATCGTCGAGGTCAGCAGGGCGGTCGTGCCGCGCTTCACCGACGTCGCGGGCACCTACCTGCGCGAGCAGGTCGTCGCCGGGGAGGGCTTCCCCGAGGGCGTGCCCGACACCACCACCATGTGGCACCGGGTGGCCCTCGAACACACCGACGAACCCGGCCGCTGGGACGACGTGGTGCCGGTCGGCGAGGCCATGCCGTTCCCGGCGCACACCCCGTTCTTCCAGTGCATGACCACCGGCGAGCCCGTCCTGGTGCCGCGCATCAGCGAGCGGATGGGACACGCCATCGCCTCGCAGTTCGAGAAGCGGGACATCCGGCCCCTCATCACCGGCCGCTCCATGCTCGTCGTCCCGCTGAAGGCGCGCGGCGTCGTCCTCGGCTTCATGATCCTGCTGCGGCACCCGGAGCGCGTCGAGTTCAACGACATGGACCGCGTCACCGGCGCCGAACTCGCCGCCCGCGCGGGCCTGGTGCTCGACAACGCGCGCATGTACACCTACCAGGAGAGCGTCGCCGAGACCCTCCAGGACAGCATGCTGCCGCACATCCCGCCGCGCATGGCGGGCTGCGACATCGCCACCCGCTACCTGCCCGGCACGCTCCTCGGGCGGGTCGGCGGCGACTGGTTCGACTCCGTCAAACTGCCCGGCGCCCGCACCGCCCTGGTCGTCGGCGACGTCATGGGCCACGGGCTCAACTCGGCGGCGATGATGGGCCAGTTGCGCACGGCCGTACAGACCATGGCCGCTCTCGACCTGCCGCCCGCCCAGCTGCTGCGCAAGCTCGACGACCTCGCCCAGCGGCTCGGCGACTCCTACCTCGCGACCTGCCTCTACGCCGTCTACGACCCGATCGCGGGCGAGCTGGAGATCGCCAACGCGGGCCACATCCCTCCGGTGCTCGTGCGGGCCGCCGACGGCCGCAGCGAGCTGCTCGAACTGCCCACGGGCGCGCCCATCGGTGTCGGCGGGGTGCCCTTCGAGTCGTTGCGCGTGCGGGTGGCGCCCGGCGACCGGCTGGTGATGTGCACCGACGGCCTGGTGGAGGTGCGCGGCGAGGACATCGGGGTGGGCCTGGCGACGCTCTGCGAGTCCGCCGCGCATCCCGCCGCCTCCATGGACGACGCCTGCGACACCATCATCCGGGCGCTGAACACCCGCGGCGGACGCAAGGACGACGTGGCGCTGCTGATGACCCGCCTCGCCGGCATCGCACCCGGTGACGTGGCCGAATGGCGGCTGGCCCGCGACCCGGCCGAGGCCGGCCGGGCGCGCGCGGCGGTCCGCGAACAGCTGCACGCGTGGGGGCTGGCCGAGCTGGCGGACAACGCCGAGCTGATGGTCGGCGAACTTCTCGCCAACGCCGTACGGCACTCCCACAGCCGGCCCGTCGATCTGCGTCTGGTGCGCGGGGACACGCTGCTGTGCGAGGTGGACGACGACGACCACGAGCTGCCCGCCCTGCTGAGCGCCGGCCCCGGCGACGAGCGCGGGCGCGGACTCAGGGTGGTCAGCACGCTGGCCCGCGAGTGGGGGACCAGCGCTACGAAGGCGGGCAAGACCGTCTGGTTCGAACTGACCCTGCCGCGGCGCTGACGGCCGCCTGGGGCGTGTGGGGCGTACGACCGCGCACTGAGGGTCGAACGCGGCGTGAAGGTGTGCGCCGCGCGCTTGTCGGCGGTCGCGGGGGCGCGGTAGACCGTACTGGCCCGTGAGGTGCGGCGGGCGGCGGTCGCGACCTGGGGAGTGGGCATGAGCGTGACGAGTCGGTACCGGGACGCTTGGGAGGGCTTCTGGCGCGAGGCCCCCGACGGACAGGGGGCGGTGTTCTGGGACGCAGAGCCGGCCCTGACCGCGGGCCCGCACCTCGCCCTCTTCGAGCCGCATCTCACCGATCCGGGCCTGCCCATGGTGGATCTCGGCTGCGGCAACGGCACCCAGACGCGGTTCCTCGCCGACCGCTTCCCGCACGTCCTCGGCGTCGACCTGTCCGCCGCCGCCCTCGACCACGCCCGGCGGGCCGACCCGGCGGGGCAGGCCGGCTACCGGCTGCTGGACGCCGCCGGGAAGGGCGAGGCGCACACCCTGCACGCCGAGATCGGCGACGCCAACGTCTATGTGCGGGGTGTCCTGCACCAGGCCGACCCCGACGACCGGCAGCCGCTGGTGGACGGCCTCGCCGCACTCGCCGGGGACCGCGGCCGGGTCTTCCTGGCCGAACTGTCCGAGGCCGCCAAGCCGGTCCTGATGGGCCTGGCGCAGAGCCCGGCGGGACCGCCGCCCAAGCTCGCCCCGGTCTTCCGGCACGGCATCGCCCCGGGCGAGGTGGCCGACGACGCCGTCCCCGCCCTGCTGCGCGCGGCCGGGCTCACCGTCCTGGCCGCCGGTGAACTGCCCCTCACCACCACGGAGTACCGCCCCGACGGCACCCGTATAGAACTGCCCTCGAAATGGCTGGTGGCGGGGCGGGGGCACTGACGGACCGCCGGTCGCGGCCCCGGTGCGCGGGTCACCCCGCGCACCGGTCAGGCGGCGTCCCAAGCGGCCCCGGCCGGCGCGTGAGCCGGCCCGGAACGGTGGGTGCGGGCCACCTTGGCCGGTATCCACCGCGGCGCGTAACGTGACGCAGCATGAAGATCCTCATCAGCGCCGACATGGAGGGCGCCACCGGCGTGACCTGGCCGGCCGACGTGCTGCCCGGCACCCCGCAGTGGGAGCGGTGCCGGTCGATGTTCACCTCCGACGTCAACGCCGCCGTGCAGGGGTTCTTCGACGGCGGCGCCGACGACGTGCTCGTCAACGAGGCCCACTGGAGCATGCGCAACCTGCTCCTGGAACACCTCGACGAGCGGACCGAGATGCTCACCGGCCGCCACAAGTCCCTCTCCATGGTCGAGGGCGTGCAGCACGGCGACGTCGACGGCATCGCCTTCGTCGGCTACCACGCGGGCGCCGGCGCGGAGGGCGTCCTCGCCCACACCTACCTCGCCAACTCGATCACCGGCGTGTGGCTGAACGACGTCCGCGCGAGCGAGGGCCTGCTGAACGCGCACGTGGTCGCCGAGTACGGGGTGCCCGTCGTGCTGGTCACCGGCGACGACGTGGCCTGCGAGGACGCCCTCGGCTACGCGCCCGGTGCGCTGAAGGTCGCCGTCAAGGACCATGTCTCGCGGTACGCCGCCGTGTGCCGCACCCCGGCCAGGACCGCCGCCGACATCCGGGCCGCGGCCCGCGAGGCGGCCGCGCTCGCGGTGCGGTACGAGCCCGCGGCCGGCGGCCCCTACACCGTGGCGCTGGAGTTCGACGCCGAGCACCTCGCCATGGCCGCCACCGTCGTGCCCGGCGTGGGCCGCGCCGGCGAGCGCAGGGTGGCGTACACCAGCGACACCATGTACGAGGGGATTCGTACCTTCAAGGCGGTCACCACGATCGTCTCGGCCGCAGTGGAGGAGCAGTATGGCTGACCGGCAGGCCCTGGAGGAGGTCGTGACCTTCACGTCCGACCTCATCCGCATCGACACGACGAACCGGGGCGGCGGCGACTGCCAGGAACGGCCGGCCGCCGAGTACGCCGCCGCTCTGCTGGCCGAGACGGGACTCGAACCCACCCTCCTGGAGCGGACCAGGGGCCGCACCAACGTCGTCGCCCGGATCGAGGGCACCGACCCCTCCGCGGACGCGCTGCTCGTCCACGGTCACCTCGACGTGGTGCCCGCCGAGGCCGCCGACTGGAGCGTGCACCCCTTCTCCGGGGAGATCCGGGACGGGGTCGTGTGGGGCCGGGGCGCGGTCGACATGAAGAACATGGACGCGATGATCCTCGCGGTGCTCCGGTCCTGGGCGCGGGAGGGCGTACGGCCCCGCCGGGACGTCGTCGTCGCGTTCACCGCGGACGAGGAGGCCAGCGCGGAGGACGGCTCCGGGTTCCTCGCCGACGAGCACCCCGGCCTCTTCGAGGGGTGCACCGAGGGCGTCAGCGAGTCGGGGGCGTTCACCTTCCACGACGGCGCCGGCCGGCAGCTCTACCCCATCGCGGCCGGTGAACGCGGCACCGGCTGGCTGAGGTTGACCGCCCGCGGGCGGGCCGGGCACGGCTCCAAGGTGAACCGGGAGAACGCGGTGACCCGCCTCGCCGCCGCCGTCACCCGGATCGGCGAGCACGAGTGGCCGCTGCGGCTCACCCCGACCGTGCGCGCCGCCCTCACCGAACTCGCCGTGCTCTACGGCATCGAGCCCGACCTGAGCGACGTGGACGCCCTCCTCGACAAGCTGGGCCCGGCGGCCAAGCTCGTCGAGGCCACCGTCCGCAACAGCGCCAACCCGACCATGCTGGACGCCGGGTACAAGGTCAACGTCATCCCGGGAGAAGCCGTCGCCCACGTCGACGGGCGCTTCCTCGCGGGCGGCGAGGACGAGTTCCGCGCGACCCTCGACCGGCTCACCGGTCCCGACGTGAACTGGGAGTTCGAGCACCGGGAGGTGGCCCTCCAGGCGCCGGTGGACTCGGTGACGTACGCCAGGATGGCCGCCGCCGTACGGGAGTTCGCGCCCGAGGGGCACGTGGTGCCGTACTGCATGTCCGGCGGCACGGACGCCAAGCAGTTCTCGCGGCTCGGCATCACCGGCTACGGGTTCGCGCCGCTGAAGCTCCCCGAGGGACTCGACTACCAGGCCCTCTTCCACGGCGTCGACGAACGCGTCCCGGTCGAGGCCCTGCACTTCGGCGTCCGGGTACTCGACCGCTTTCTGCGCACGGCCTAGACGGGTGGAGGACGACGACATGCGGACGCTGGCCTACGGTTCCTGGCCCTCGCCGGTCGACGCGGCGCTCGCCGCCGCGCACGACGGGCACCCCGAGTACGTGGGGTTCGTGGGCGACGAGGTGTGGTGGACCGAGCCGCGCCCCGCCGAGGGCGGCCGCCGCGCCCTCGTGCGCCGGCACGGCGACGGCCGTGAGGAGTCCGTGCTGCCGCCCCCGTGGAACGTGCGCAGCCGCGTCATCGAGTACGGCGGACAGCCCTGGACGGGGGTCACGGACGAGGACGGACCCCTCGTCGTGTTCGTGCACTTCCCCGACCAGCGGCTGTACCGGTACCGCCCGGGCGGCGAGCCGCAGCCGCTCACGCCGGTGTCACCGGTGGGCGGCGGACTGCGCTGGGCACAGCCGCAGGTGCGTCTCGCCGACGGCGAGGTCCGGTGCGTCCTGGAGGAGTTCACCGGCGACGGGCCCTCGGACGTGCGCCGCGTCCTGGCCGCCGTACCGCTGGACGGATCGGCGGCCGGCGACCGCGGCGCGGTGCGGGAACTCACCGACGACCGGCACCGGTTCGTCACCGGCGCCCGGCTCTCGCCCGACGGCGGGCGCGCGGCCTGGCTGGCCTGGGACCACCCGCGCATGCCGTGGGACGGCACGGAACTCCTCGTCGCCGAGGTCGCCGCCGACGGCACCTTCGGCGAGCCCCGGACGGTGGCCGGCGGCCCCGACGAGTCGATCCCGCAGGCCGAGTGGGCGCCCGACGGCTCCCTGCTGTACGCGAGCGACCGCACCGGCTGGTGGAACCTCTACCGCGACGGGAAGCCACTGTGCCCGCGCGAGGAGGAGTTCGGCGGGCCCCTGTGGAAGCTCGGCCAGCGCTGGTTCGCCCCGCTGGACAACGGTCTCGTCGCCGTCGTGCACGGCCGCGGCGCCACCACCCTCGGCATCCTCGACCCGGAGACCGGTGAGGTGGTCGACACGGCCGGGCCCTGGACGGAGTTCTCGCCCACCCTCGCGGTGCACGGCGAACGGATCGTCGCCGTCGGGGCGAGTCCGCGCAGCGCGTACGAGGTGATCGAGCTGGACACCAGGACCGGCCGGTCCCGGGTGATCGGCGCCGCGCACGACGACGCCGTGGACCCCGCCTACTGTCCCGAGCCACTGATCCGCACCTTCACCGGCCCCGACGGACGCGAGGTGCACGCCCACGTCTACCCGCCGCACCACCCCGAATGCACGGCGCCCGGCGGCGAGCTGCCGCCGTACGTGGTGTGGGCGCACGGCGGCCCCACCGGGCGCTCCCCGCTCGTCCTCGACCTGGAGATCGCCTACTTCACCTCGCGGGGCATCGGTGTCGCCGAGGTCAACTACGGCGGCTCGACCGGGTACGGCCGGGAGTACCGCAACCGGCTGCGCGAACAGTGGGGGGTCGTCGACGTCGAGGACTGCGCGGCCGTCGCGCTGGCCCTCGCCGACGAGGGCACCGCGGACCGCGACCGGCTTGCCGTGCGCGGCGGCAGCGCGGGCGGCTGGACCACGGCCGCCTCGCTCGTCACCACCGACGTCTACGCCTGCGGCACGATCAGCTATCCCATTCTCGACCTGGCGGGCTGGGCCACCGGGGAGACCCACGACTTCGAGTCGCGGTACCTGGAGAGCCTGATCGGTCCGTACGCCGAGGTGCCCGGCCGGTACGCGGAGCGCTCGCCCACCGAGCACGCCGACCGCGTCACCGTGCCCTTCCTGCTGCTCCAGGGCCTCGACGACGTGATCTGCCCGCCCGCGCAGAGCGAACGCTTCCTGGCCCGGATGGCCGCCAGAGGCGTCCCGCACACCTACCTCGCCTTCGAGGGCGAGGGTCACGGATTCCGCCGGGCCGACACCATGGTCCGCGCCCTGGAGGCCGAACTCGCCCTGTACGCCCATGTCTTCGGGCTGAACCCGCCCGGTGTCCCGGCCTGGGAGCCCACCGCGTGAGGCCCCTGCTGCGGCCGCCCCGGCTCGCCCCCGGCGCCCGCGTGGCCGTCGTCGCGCCCAGCGGACCCGTACCCGAGGAACGGCTCCAGGCCGGTCTCGACCTGCTGCGCGGCTGGGACCTCGACCCGGTCGTGGGCCCCCATGTCCTGGACCGGCATGGGGAGTTGAGCTACCTGGCCGGCTCGGACGCCGACCGGGCCGCGGACCTCCAGCGCGCGTGGTGCGACCCGTCCGTGCGTGCCGTGCTGTGCGCGCGGGGCGGCTACGGCGCGCAGCGGACGGTGGACCTGCTCGACTGGGACGCGATGCGCGCGGCCGGGCCGAAGGTACTGGCCGGCTTCAGCGACATCACCGTCCTCCACCAGGCGTTCGCCGCCCGGCTGGGCCTGGTCACCCTGCACGGGCCCGCGGCGGCCGGCGTGGACTTCGTGAAGAACGCGCGGGCCCGGGAACACCTGCGCGCCACGCTCTTCGCGCCGGAGTCGGTGCGCACCCTCACCGCCACGGGCGGCGGCGCCCTGGTCCCCGGCCGGGCCCGCGGGATCACGTTCGGCGGCTGCCTGAGCATGCTCACCTCCGACCTCGGCACCCCGTACGCCCTGCCCGCGGCCCGGGGCGGGCTGCTCCTGCTGGAGGACGTCGGCGAACCGGCGTACCGCGTCGACCGCATGCTGACCCAGCTGCTGCGCACCGGCCTGCTCGACGGCGTCGCGGGCGTCGCCCTCGGCTCGTGGACGGGTTGCGGCCCCTACGACGGGGTGCGCGCGGTCCTCGCCGACCGGCTCGGCGGCCTGGGGGTGCCCGTCGTCGAGGAGTTCGGGTTCGGCCACTGCGAGGGCGCGCTGACCGTCCCGCTCGGCGTCGGCGCCGAACTCGACGCGGACGCCGGCACGTTGACACTGGACGAAGCCGCACTGCGCTGACCGGCGGCCGGCATGAGCGGGCGCGGGTGAGGAGGCCGGGCGCCGGGGGAGACGCGAAGGGAGCGTGCGGGACGGGTGGCCGGCGAGGTGCCGGCCCGCGCGCCACGGGACCGGTCGGCGGCCGCCGTGCCACCCGTACGGCCCAGCCGGCCGCTTCCCGGGCCGGTGCTCACCGCGCGGGACCGGCCGGGGCCGACCATGCTGGTCGTATGAGCCCGAAGACCTCCGGCAGCGGTGGCCGGACCGGTGACGGCAGGCGGATGTTCACGCCCGCCAGGGTCGCCGTGCTGCTGCTCGCCGCTGTCGCCCTGATCTTCATCTTCGAGAACACCCGCGCCACCAGGATCAGGCTGCTGGTGCCCGAGGTGACGATGCCGCTGTGGACGGCGCTGCTCGCCACCGGCGTCATCGGCGCGCTGTGCGGGGCGTACTTCAGGAGACGGCGGAGCTGAGCGCCCGGCCGGCCGCGCCGTAAGGTGATCAGGTGCCTCATCACGCTTCCCGCTATCTCGCCGAAGGCCCCCGGGTGGGCATACGGCCCTTCACCTACGAGGACGGCGCGGAGTTCACCGCCCGCGCCCGGGAGAGCAAGGAGCTGCATCGTCCCTGGCTGTTCCCGCCCGACCGGGTCGCCGCCTACACCGCGTACGCCGGGCGGCTGATCGACGATCCCACCAGGGCCGGCTTCCTGGTGTGCGAGAAGGACAGCGGCGGCATCGCCGGGTTCATCAACATCAACAACATCGTCGAGGGCGGCTTCCAGTGCGGGGCGCTCGGCTACGGCGCCTTCGCGCACGCCGCCGGGCGCGGGCTGATGCGCGAGGGGCTCGGCCTCGTGGTGCGTCACGCGTTCGGGCCGATGCGGCTGCACCGGCTGGAGATCAACGCGCAGCCCGGCAACGCCGCCTCCGTCGCGCTCGCCCGCGCCTGCGGGTTCCGGCTGGAGGGCTTCTCGCCCGCGATGCTCTTCGTCGACGGCGCCTGGCGCGACCACGAGCGCTGGGCGATCACCGTCGAGATGACCGGCCCACGGGCTTCCGGTTGATCTTCATCGTGTCGAGGTCCGTGACCGTCGACCTCAGCCCGGCGAAGCCGACACCGGGGCCGAGCCCGCGCAGCGCCGTCTCGGCTCGGTCCTCGGCGATCGCCCCGGCCATCTCCTCGCCGTCCGCGGCGTCCGACACCACGACGTACCGCATCGAGAAGTGCTTGAGCGGCGACGCCTCGTAGGTCCGCGTCCCCTCCTCGGTGAAGCGCATGCTCGTCAGGCCGTGGTCGCCGGCCTCGGCGAGCAGCCGGGCGCGCGCCTCGTCGGTGAGGGAGTCCCAGGTGCCCCGGACGATCACCCGGTAGGTGTGCTGTGCGCTCATCCGCTCGTTCCGTCCTTCGCGTGTGCCGTGCACGCCACGACCCCGTGGACGTGGACGCCACGACCCTACGGTGGCCGCGGCGGACCGCACACGCAATATCCGCGGCCCACCGTGCCCGGCGCCCCGGGCCGCGGGACACTTCGGCCACTGTTCGCCGTGGCTGCCCGTCACGGCCCACGCACGCCGGGCCGGGGCGTCCGCGGGCCGCGATCCGGACCCGTCCGGTGCCGGCTCACGGACCCGGTTTGCGGGCCGCGCGGATGCGGTCGGCCTCCGCGGTCACCCCCTGCGGTCCACGTACTCGTAGACCGCGCCGTCCGGGTGCATCGCGATCAGGTTGCGGCCCACCGGTGTCGCGACCGGGCCCGCGATGATGCGCGCGCCCAGCTCCCTCAGCACCTCGTGGGCCTCCTCGACGTCCTTGACGGCGATCGTCGCGGCGACCTTGCGCAGCAGGTCCAGTTCGGCCGCCGGACCGCTCATCAGCAGGAAGCAGCCGACCGCGGCCACCTCGACGCCGCCGCGCTCGAAGCGCAGGGCCGTACCGCCCGCCAGGCGTTCGTAGAAGGGGACCGCGGTCTCCAGGTCGTCGACGCAGACGCGCAGCGTGGCTCCCAGAATGTCCATGCGGACCAGCCTAGTTGGGGCGATCGGCGCGGGGGAGGAAACGGCGCCGGGAAGGAGCGGGACGCGGAAAGGGGGCCTCACGCGCCGAAGTGCGGGTAGCCGGACGTCATGGACCGCTTGGAACACCTGGAGCATCCGGACCGCGAACTCGTCGGTGAACTGGCGCGGGTGGCGCGCGAGGCCGTGCGCGACGAACTGCGCGAGCAGGCCCGCAGGCAACGCCGTCCCGCCGCGCTGTACGCGGCGTCCGGCGCCGCCGCCCTGTACGCGGGGGCGGCCGTCGCCCTCGCCGTCGGCCTCGCCCTGGCCCTCGGGCTGCCCGACTGGGCGGCCGCGGTGATCACCGCGGTGATCCTGGGCGCCGCCGCCTACGCGCTGCGCGAGGCGGCCCGGCCCGGCGGGTCACTCGCCGGACGGCCCGGAGGTCGGAAGGGCGTCGGGGTGGAAGT